>NZ_JAEKDC010000034.1:0-43481 GCF_016405645.1 Pseudomonas sp. MF5691 | reverse complement strand
GAACTCAGTAGTGAAACGATGCATCGCCGATGGTAGTGTGGGGTTTCCCCATGTGAGAGTAGGTCATCGTCAAGATTAAATTCCGAAACCCCAATTGCGAAAGCAGTTGGGGTTTTGTTTTGGGCGGTCGAAAAGGTTCTGGCCTATCGCCATTGCATAGAAAGCAAGCTGTCCCTGCGCTCTCGCCATAAGCCAGCTTGCTTTCTATGCAATGGCTCTGCGCATGGCTATCATGCGTGCCTCATTGTGAGGCGAGACTTGCATGCTGACGTTGTTAAAACTTCTGAAAGATGGCCGATTCCACTCGGGTGAAGCGCTAGGCGCCGCCCTGGGCGTCAGTCGTAGTGCTGTGTGGAAGCAACTCCAGCATCTGGAGATCGAGCTGGATCTGACAATTCACAAGGTCAGGGGGAGGGGCTATCAATTGGCGTCCCCGCTGGTTCTATTGAGCGCTGATGAGATCGCCCTCAAGTCACAGGTCTGCGCAGGTTCAGTTTTTATATCCGAGACCATCGGCTCCACTAATGCCGAGGCTTTGCGCCTTATTGAGGCGGGGCAGGTGGCGCCGTTTCTTGTTCTCTCAGAACAGCAGACCGCAGGAAGGGGGCGTCGAGGGCGTAAATGGGTCAGTCCATTTGCACAGAATGTTTACTACAGCCTTGTGCTTCGTATCGATGGCGGTTTACGACAGCTAGAAGGGCTGAGTCTCGTCGTGGGCTTGGCGGTGATGCAAACGTTGCGCGACTTTGGTGTCCACGGTTCGGGTTTGAAGTGGCCTAATGACGTGCTCGTTGGTTCGAAGAAGATAGCTGGCATCCTTCTTGAGTTGGTAGGGGACCCTGTTGACGTATGCCATGTAGTGCTCGGTATTGGTATCAATGCGAACATGCAGAGCGCCGCGGAAGTGGATCAGCAGTGGACATCAATACAGCTCGAAACAGGTCGTGCGGTAGACCGAAATCATCTGGTCGCACACCTGAGTCAGGCGTTACAAGGTTATCTCGATCATCATAGAGATTCCGGCTTTTCGGTAATTCGCCAGGAGTGGGAGCAAAATCATCTATGGCAGGGAAAGGCGGTGTCATTGATCGCAGGTGTTAACCAGGTGGACGGGGTTGTGCTGGGTATTGATGATCAAGGCGCTCTACGTCTCGAAGTAAACGGTGTTGAGAAAATATACAGTGGTGGTGAGTTAAGCCTGAGGTTGCGTGATGATTCTTGAACTCGACTGTGGGAATAGTTTCATCAAATGGCGAGTGCTCGAGGCAAGCCACTCAGCCGTTTTTGCTGAAGGGGTTGTTGATTCCGATGTGGCGTTGCTGGGTAGCCTTCATTCGTTGACTGGACTGTCGCTGCAGCATTGCAGATTGGTCAGCGTTCGCGCGCAGGAAGAGACGAACCGCCTGGCGGGTGTGTTGGTTGCGGCCTTTGGTGTTTCTATCAGCTGTGCTGCGCCGTCGCGTGAAATGGCCGGCGTGCGCAATGGGTATGAAGACTACGCCCGTCTAGGGCTGGATCGTTGGCTGGCGATGCTTGGAGGCTTCCAGCTAGCCTCGGGAGCATGCCTGGTGCTTGATTTTGGTACGGCGGCCACTGCCGATTTCATCACGGCTGATGGCGAGCATCTTGGAGGATTTATCTGCCCGGGCATGCCCCTGATGCGCAATCAGCTGCGAACCCATACCCGTAAAATACGGTATGACGATGTTGCTGCTGAGCGTGCGTTGGAAAGCCTGGTGCCTGGCCGTACCACTGCCCAAGCCGTTGAACGAGGTTGCACGCTCATGCTCCGCGGTTTTGCTCAGTCACAACTGGAACTGGCCCGCAGTTATTGGGGGGAAGACTTCTCGGTGTTTCTTACGGGGGGGGATGCGGAGTTGGTCGCTGACGCCTTGCCGGGCGCTCGCTTCGTTCCGGACCTGGTATTTGTTGGCTTGGCGATGGCGTGCCCTTTGTCCTGAGGTTTTTATGCGTTGGTTGTTTCTGTTGCTGCTGGTCCTCAATGTTTTTTATTACGTCTGGCACCAGCAAGAGGCTCCGCTGCGTGCAAAGGATGTCACTCCGTTGGCGCTGTACCGGGGCTCCCAGCAAGATATTCAGCTGCTGAGCGAGTCGGCGGACTCTGTGTCGCGGCGTGACAAGGCCAAGGCTCCGGAGGCGCCTGCTGGCTGCTTGTATATCGGAGGGTTTTCGAGTCATGAGCAAGCGCAGTTCCTGGAGCAGCGGCTTATCAGTCTGGATATCAGGGTCCGGATCCAGTCGTTGGTCTCAGCGGGTGCGCCTTCTTTCTGGTTGCGTGTAGCGCCTGAAAGCCGCCGCCTGGCTGACGATCTGCCTTTTGAAAGCCTTGCTAATGAATTCAATGAGTTAAAACATAAAATAATGCCGTGCGAAGGCATTGCAACTGTCGAATAGTTTGCATAGAATGGCGCCCGCTCCACAGTGATGACCCTCTTGGGAAGTTGGTGTGAAGCGATCGTCACGCAGCTAACCTCATATTTTTTATGAGAAAATGCTTGACAGAAGGTCGGCGTAATGTAAAATGCCGGCTCGCTTAGGAGGGGTTCCCGAGCGGCCAAAGGGATCAGACTGTAAATCTGACGTCTACGACTTCGAAGGTTCGAATCCTTCCCCCTCCACCATTTTTAGCGTGAGCTGCAAGCTCCGCGGGTATAGTTTAGTGGTAGAACCTCAGCCTTCCAAGCTGATGATGCGGGTTCGATTCCCGCTACCCGCTCCAAGTTTGCAGGTTGTGCAAGGTGTTTCGCTCTTGTAGCTCAGTTGGTAGAGCACACCCTTGGTAAGGGTGAGGTCAGCGGTTCAAATCCGCTCAAGAGCTCCATATAACAAGGCAGATATGAAAATATCTGCCTTTGTTTTAACAGCTGCCTCGGCTTGATCTTGTTTTGCCTGGTGTTATCGGGTTGTTTCAAGTCTATTGGGGTTGGTTGTTGTAAAGTCTTTTTCAGGCCTGCATAATGGTCGGCCTGATTTTGTTTTAGGTCAGTAGCTCAATTGGCAGAGCGACGGTCTCCAAAACCGTAGGTTGGGGGTTCGATTCCCTCCTGACCTGCCAGATTCACGTGGTGTATCTGGCTTTCTTTTCACAGGATCTTCATAGATGACTCCTAAGGCTGAAGCTCAAAGCTCTCGTTTCGATCTGGTTAAGTGGCTCGCTGTCGTCGCTTTGGTGGTCGTAGGCGTTGTTGGCAATCAGTATTATTCTGCTTCGCCGATCCTGTACCGCGTACTCGTATTGCTTGCTCTTGCTGCTGTGGCCGTTTTCATTGGTCTGCAGACAGTAAAGGGTAAGTCTTTCGCTGTGCTGGTAAAGGAAGCTCGCACCGAAATACGTAAAGTCGTTTGGCCAACTCGCCAAGAAACCACGCAGACCACGCTGATTGTTGTGGCTGTTGTTCTGGTTATGGCGTTGCTGTTGTGGGGTCTTGATTCCCTGCTCGGCTGGCTTGTTTCCTTGATTGTTGGCTAAGGGTGTCCCGTGGCTAAGCGTTGGTACGTTGTGCATGCTTACTCGGGTTACGAGAAGCATGTTATGCGCTCTTTGCTAGAGCGCGTAAAGCTGGCAGGCATGGAAGATGGCTTCGGCGAAATTCTGGTTCCCACTGAAGAAGTGGTTGAAATGCGTAATGGCCAGAAACGCAAAAGCGAGCGCAAGTTCTTCCCTGGCTATGTGCTGGTACAGATGGACATGAATGAGGGTACTTGGCACTTGGTCAAGGACACTCCTCGCGTCATGGGCTTCATTGGCGGTACCGCTGATAAGCCTGCACCGATCACTGACAAGGAAGCAGAAGCGATTCTGCGTCGTGTTGCTGACGGTAGCGACAAGCCGAAGCCGAAGACGTTGTTCGAGCCGGGTGAGGTTGTTCGTGTCACTGATGGTCCGTTTGCTGATTTCAACGGCACTGTCGAAGAAGTTAACTACGAAAAGAGCCGGATCCAAGTGGCGGTGCTCATTTTCGGTCGCTCTACTCCGGTAGAGTTGGAGTTCAGCCAGGTCGAAAAGGTCTAGCTGACAAAGCATCCCAACCCCGCAGCCTTAGGCTGTGGGGTTTTGTCGTCACTGGGATAAACGCGCAAGTAACCGGGGAGCCTTTCGAGGCGCTTGAACCCGTAATTGGAGTGCCTCATGGCCAAGAAGATTACCGCTTACATCAAGCTGCAAGTGAAGGCCGCTCAGGCCAACCCTAGCCCACCCGTCGGTCCAGCTCTGGGTCAGCACGGCGTGAACATCATGGAATTCTGCAAGGCCTTCAACGCCCGTACCCAGGGTATTGAGCCAGGTCTGCCGACTCCAGTGATCATCACTGTATACAGCGACCGTAGCTTCACTTTCGAAACCAAGTCGACCCCGGCTTCGGTTCTGTTGAAGAAAGCTGCTGGTTTGACTAGCGGTTCCGCTCGTCCGAACACCGTTAAGGTTGGCACCGTAACTCGTGCTCAGCTGGAAGAAATCGCGAAAACCAAAAACGCGGATCTGACTGCAGCTGATATGGATGCAGCCGTGCGTACCATCGCCGGTTCTGCTCGTAGCATGGGCCTTAACGTGGAGGGTGTGTAATGGCTAAGCTGACCAAGCGCCAAAAGGCTATCGCCGGCAAAATCGAAGCGGGCAAGTCCTACAACTTTGTAGACGCTGCTGCTCTGCTGACCGAGCTGTCGACTGTCAAGTTCAGCGAGTCCGTTGACGTTGCTGTAAACCTGGGTGTTGACCCACGTAAATCCGACCAGGTCGTTCGTAGCGCTACTGTGCTGCCACACGGTACTGGCAAGACTGTACGTGTTGCTGTCTTCACCCAAGGCCCGGCAGCTGAAGCTGCTCTGGCCGCTGGCGCTGATCGCGTTGGCATGGACGACCTGGCTGCCGAAATGAAAGGCGGCGACCTGAACTACGACGTAGTTATTGCCTCCCCGGATGCAATGCGCGTTGTAGGTCAGTTGGGTCAGATCCTGGGTCCACGTGGTCTGATGCCTAACCCGAAAGTCGGTACCGTAACTCCAGACGTAGCTACCGCGGTTAAAAACGCCAAGGCTGGTCAGGTTCGTTATCGCACCGACAAAAACGGCATCATTCACACTTCCGTTGGCAAGGTCGGCTTCGACGCCGTCAAGCTGAAGGAAAACGTTGAAGCCCTGATCGCTGATCTGAAGCGTATCAAGCCAGCTTCTTCGAAAGGTATCTACGTCAAGCGCGTTACCCTGAGCACCACTATGGGCCCAGGTCTGGTCATCGACCAGGGTTCGCTGGACGTATAAGACACAGGTTGGCGCAAGTGATTGCGCCAATTGAAAAATTGGGGTCCCTGCCTGGCGGGGGCTATCCAAGACCGTAGGCGACGCAAGTCTTAAACCATCAAGCCTACGCAGATGGTGCTCCCGGTTCCTTACCGAATCAGACACCAAAACGACATCCGGCCTAGGCCAGATGAAACGGTAACAAGCAGGAGTTAAACCCGTGGCAATTAATCTCGAAGACAAGAAGGCCATCGTCGCTGAAGTCAACGAGGCTGCCAAAGCTGCTCTGTCCGCTGTCGTGGCTGATGCCCGTGGTGTGACAGTAGGCGCTATGACCGGACTCCGTAAAGAGGCTCGTGAAGCTGGCGTATACGTACGTGTTGTACGTAACACCCTGCTCAAGCGCGCTGTTGCTGACACTGAATACAGTGTCCTCAACGACGTGTTCACCGGCCCGACTCTGATCGCGTTCTCCAAGGACCATCCAGGCGCTGCTGCCCGTTTGTTCAAGGAATTCGCCAAGAGTCAGGATAAGTTCGAGATCAAGGCAGCTGCGTTCGAGGGCAAGTTCCTCGCAGCTAACCAAATCGACGTACTGGCAACACTGCCGACCCGTAACGAAGCTATTTCGCAGCTGATGAGCGTGATTCAAGGCGCTACCAGCAAGCTGGCTCGTACTCTGGCCGCAGTTCGCGAGCAAAAAGAAGCTGCAGCAGCCTAAGGCTGAGCAACGTCTCTCGCGTTTTTTTGTTTATTTCGATGGCCGCGTAGGCCGTCCCCCAATTCAGGAAATACAGCAATGTCTATCTCCCAAGACGATATCCTCAACGCCGTAGCTGAAATGTCGGTTCTGCAGGTTGTTGAGCTGATCAAAGCTTTCGAAGAAAAATTCGGCGTTTCCGCTGCCGCTGCTTCCGCTGGCCCAGCTGTTGCTGCTGTTGCTGCTGAAGAGCAAACCGAATTCAACGTCATGCTGCTGGAAGCTGGCGAGAAGAAAGTAAACGTGATCAAGGCAGTACGTGAACTGACCGGTCTGGGCCTGAAAGAAGCCAAGGCTGTAGTTGACGGCGCTCCTGCCCAGGTTCTGGAAGCTGTGTCCAAAGACGCTGCTGACAAAGCCAAAGCAGTACTGGAAGAAGCAGGCGCTAAAGTCGAGCTGAAGTAAGCATCGACCTTGCGTTTCCAGCCCAAGCGTTAAGCTGAAGGCTGATGGCTGGTGGCTCTTGCCACCGGCCTTTTTCCGTTCTTGGCTGTCGACTCGGTCGCCGCCACTAACGCGCTGTAGCCACCCGATGCGGTGGTGCAAACCAAGGGGTTTGCAAGATTTTCTGGCTGCTCCCGTCGGGGGGGCCAAACAAGCAGGTGACCAAGCTGGGGAACGCTGATGGCTTACTCATATACTGAGAAAAAACGTATCCGCAAGGACTTTAGCAAGTTGCCGGACGTCATGGATGTCCCGTACCTTCTGGCTATCCAGCTGGATTCGTATCGTGAATTCTTGCAGGCGGGAGCGACCAAAGATCAGTTCCGCGACGTGGGCCTGCATGCGGCCTTCAAATCCGTTTTCCCGATCATCAGCTACTCCGGCAATGCTGCGCTGGAGTACGTCGGTTATCGCCTGGGCGAACCGGCATTTGATGTCAAAGAATGCGTGTTGCGCGGTGTTACGTACGCCGTACCTTTGCGGGTAAAAGTTCGTCTGATCATTTTCGACAAAGAATCGTCGAACAAAGCGATCAAGGACATCAAAGAGCAAGAAGTCTACATGGGCGAAATCCCATTGATGACTGAGAACGGTACCTTCGTTATCAACGGTACCGAGCGTGTAATCGTTTCCCAGCTGCACCGTTCCCCGGGCGTGTTCTTCGACCACGACCGCGGCAAGACGCACAGCTCCGGTAAGCTCCTGTACTCCGCGCGGATCATTCCGTACCGTGGTTCGTGGTTGGACTTCGAGTTCGACCCTAAAGACTGCGTGTTCGTGCGTATCGACCGTCGTCGCAAGCTGCCGGCCTCGGTACTGCTGCGCGCGCTCGGCTATACCACTGAGCAAGTGCTGGACGCTTTCTACACCACCAACGTATTCAGCCTGAAGGATGAAACCCTCAGCCTGGAACTGATTGCTTCGCGTCTGCGTGGTGAAATTGCCGTCCTGGACATCCAGGATGAGAAGGGCAAGGTCATTGTTGAGGCTGGCCGTCGTATTACTGCGCGCCACATCAACCAGATCGAAAAAGCCGGTATCAAGTCGCTGGACGTGCCTCTGGACTACGTCCTGGGCCGCACTACCGCCAAGGTTATCGTTCACCCGGCGACAGGCGAGATCCTGGCTGAGTGCAACACCGAGCTGAACACCGAGATCCTGGCAAAAATCGCCAAGGCCCAGGTTGTTCGCATCGAGACCCTGTACACCAACGATATCGACTGCGGTCCGTTCGTCTCCGACACCCTGAAGATCGACTCCACCAGCAACCAATTGGAAGCGCTGGTCGAAATCTATCGCATGATGCGTCCTGGCGAGCCACCAACCAAAGACGCTGCCGAAACCCTGTTCAACAACCTGTTCTTCAGCCCTGAGCGCTATGACCTGTCTGCGGTCGGCCGGATGAAGTTCAACCGTCGTATCGGTCGTACCGAGATCGAAGGTTCGGGCGTGCTGTGCAAGGAAGACATCGTTGCGGTCCTGAAGACTCTGGTCGACATCCGTAATGGTAAAGGCATCGTCGATGACATCGACCACCTGGGTAACCGTCGTGTTCGCTGCGTAGGCGAAATGGCCGAGAACCAGTTCCGCGTTGGCCTGGTACGTGTTGAGCGTGCGGTCAAAGAGCGTCTGTCGATGGCCGAAAGCGAAGGCCTGATGCCGCAAGACCTGATCAACGCCAAGCCAGTGGCTGCGGCGGTGAAAGAGTTCTTCGGCTCCAGCCAGCTCTCGCAGTTCATGGACCAGAACAACCCGCTCTCCGAGATCACCCACAAGCGCCGTGTTTCTGCACTGGGCCCGGGCGGTCTGACCCGTGAGCGTGCTGGCTTTGAAGTTCGTGACGTACACCCGACGCACTACGGTCGTGTTTGCCCGATCGAAACGCCGGAAGGTCCGAACATCGGTCTGATCAACTCCCTGGCTGCCTATGCGCGCACCAACCAGTATGGCTTCCTCGAGAGCCCGTACCGCGTGGTGAAAGACGCCCTGGTCACCGACGAGATCGTCTTCCTGTCCGCCATCGAAGAAGCTGATCACGTGATCGCTCAGGCTTCGGCCACGATGAACGACAAGAAAGTCCTGATCGACGAGCTGGTAGCTGTTCGTCACTTGAACGAGTTCACCGTCAAGGCGCCGGAAGACGTCACCTTGATGGACGTATCGCCCAAGCAGGTAGTTTCGGTTGCAGCATCGCTGATCCCGTTCCTGGAACACGATGACGCCAACCGTGCGTTGATGGGTTCCAACATGCAGCGTCAAGCTGTACCGACCCTGCGCGCTGACAAGCCGCTGGTAGGTACCGGCATGGAGCGTAACGTAGCCCGTGACTCCGGCGTTTGCGTCGTGGCTCGTCGTGGCGGCGTGATCGACTCTGTTGATGCCAGCCGTATCGTGGTTCGTGTTGCCGATGACGAAGTTGAAACTGGCGAAGCCGGTGTCGACATCTACAACCTGACCAAATACACCCGCTCGAACCAGAACACCTGCATCAACCAGCGTCCGCTGGTGCGTAAGGGTGATCGCGTTCAGCGTAGCGACATCATGGCCGACGGTCCGTCCACCGATATGGGTGAGTTGGCTCTGGGTCAGAACATGCGCATCGCGTTCATGGCGTGGAACGGCTTCAACTTCGAAGACTCCATCTGCCTGTCCGAGCGTGTTGTTCAAGAAGACCGTTTCACCACGATCCACATCCAGGAACTGACCTGTGTGGCACGTGACACCAAGCTTGGGCCAGAGGAAATCACTGCAGACATCCCGAACGTGGGTGAAGCTGCGCTGAACAAGCTGGACGAAGCCGGTATCGTTTACGTAGGTGCTGAAGTTGGCGCTGGCGACATCCTGGTCGGTAAGGTCACTCCGAAAGGCGAGACCCAACTGACTCCGGAAGAGAAGCTGCTGCGTGCCATCTTCGGCGAAAAAGCCAGCGACGTTAAAGACACCTCCCTGCGCGTACCTACTGGTACCAAGGGTACTGTCATCGACGTACAGGTCTTCACCCGTGACGGCGTCGAGCGTGATGCTCGTGCACTGTCCATCGAGAAGACTCAACTCGACGAAATCCGCAAGGATTTGAACGAAGAGTTCCGTATCGTTGAAGGCGCGACCTTCGAACGTCTGCGTTCTGCCCTGGTAGGCCACAAGGCTGAAGGCGGCGCAGGTCTGAAGAAAGGTCAGGATATCACCGACGAAATCCTCGACGGTCTTGAGCACGGCCAGTGGTTCAAACTGCGCATGGCTGAAGATGCTCTGAACGAGCAGCTCGAGAAGGCCCAGGCCTACATCGTTGATCGCCGCCGTCTGCTGGACGACAAGTTCGAAGACAAGAAGCGCAAACTGCAGCAGGGCGATGACCTGGCTCCAGGCGTGCTGAAAATCGTCAAGGTTTACCTGGCAATCCGTCGTCGCATTCAGCCGGGCGACAAGATGGCCGGTCGTCACGGTAACAAAGGTGTGGTCTCCGTGATCATGCCGGTTGAAGACATGCCGCACGATGCCAATGGCACCCCGGTCGACGTCGTCCTCAACCCGTTGGGCGTACCTTCGCGTATGAACGTTGGTCAGATCCTTGAAACCCACCTGGGCCTCGCGGCTAAAGGTCTGGGCGAGAAGATCAACCGTATGATCGAAGAGCAGCGCAAGGTCGCAGACCTGCGTAAGTTCCTGCACGAGATCTACAACGAGATCGGCGGCCGCAAAGAAGAGCTGGACACTTTCTCCGACCAGGAAATCCTGGATCTGGCGAAAAACCTGCGCGGCGGCGTTCCAATGGCTACCCCGGTGTTCGACGGTGCCAAGGAAAGCGAAATCAAGGCCATGCTGAAACTGGCAGACCTGCCAGAAAGCGGCCAGATGCAGCTGTTCGACGGCCGTACCGGCAACAAGTTCGAGCGCCCGGTTACTGTTGGCTACATGTACATGCTGAAGCTGAACCACTTGGTAGACGACAAGATGCACGCTCGTTCTACCGGTTCGTACAGCCTGGTTACCCAGCAGCCGCTGGGTGGTAAGGCTCAGTTCGGTGGTCAGCGTTTCGGGGAGATGGAGGTCTGGGCACTGGAAGCATACGGTGCTGCATACACTCTGCAAGAAATGCTCACAGTGAAGTCGGACGATGTGAACGGTCGTACCAAGATGTACAAAAACATCGTGGACGGCGATCACCGTATGGAGCCGGGCATGCCCGAGTCTTTCAACGTGTTGATCAAAGAAATTCGTTCCCTCGGCATCGATATCGATCTGGAAACCGAATAACACGTGACGCGAATCGAGAGCGGGGCAGTGATGCCCGCTCTCTGCTCCGCCAGGAGGAAAGGCCTTGAAAGACCTACTGAATTTGCTGAAAAACCAGGGTCAAGTCGAAGAGTTCGACGCCATCCGTATTGGATTGGCATCGCCTGAGATGATCCGTTCGTGGTCGTTCGGTGAAGTTAAAAAGCCGGAAACCATCAACTACCGTACGTTCAAACCTGAGCGTGACGGCCTGTTCTGCGCCAAGATCTTTGGCCCGGTAAAGGATTACGAGTGCCTGTGCGGTAAGTACAAGCGCTTGAAGCACCGTGGTGTGATCTGCGAGAAGTGCGGCGTTGAAGTTGCACTGGCCAAGGTTCGTCGTGAGCGCATGGCGCACATCGAGCTGGCTTCGCCGGTTGCCCACATCTGGTTCCTGAAATCGCTGCCGTCCCGTATCGGCTTGCTGATGGACATGACCCTGCGTGATATCGAACGCGTTCTCTACTTCGAGAGCTATGTCGTTATCGACCCAGGCATGACCACCCTTGAAAAAGGTCAGTTGCTCAACGACGAGCAGTACTTCGAAGCGCTGGAAGAGTTCGGCGACGATTTCGATGCCCGCATGGGTGCCGAAGCTGTCCGCGAACTGCTGCACGCTATCGACCTGGAGCACGAGATTGGCCGCCTGCGTGAAGAAATTCCGCAAACCAACTCCGAAACCAAGATCAAGAAGCTGTCCAAGCGTCTGAAGTTGATGGAAGCCTTCCAGGGTTCCGGCAACCTGCCAGAGTGGATGGTGCTGACTGTTCTGCCGGTTCTGCCGCCAGACCTGCGTCCGCTGGTACCGTTGGACGGTGGTCGTTTCGCGACGTCCGACCTCAACGACCTGTACCGCCGCGTGATCAACCGTAACAACCGCTTGAAGCGCCTGCTTGATCTGTCCGCTCCGGACATCATCGTGCGCAACGAAAAGCGTATGTTGCAAGAAGCGGTCGACGCCTTGCTCGACAACGGTCGTCGTGGCCGCGCTATTACCGGTTCCAACAAGCGTCCTCTGAAATCCCTGGCTGACATGATCAAGGGTAAGCAAGGTCGTTTCCGTCAGAACTTGCTCGGTAAGCGTGTTGACTACTCCGGTCGTTCGGTAATTACCGTAGGCCCGACCCTGCGTCTGCACCAGTGCGGTCTGCCTAAGAAGATGGCGCTTGAGCTGTTCAAGCCTTTCATCTTCGGCAAGCTGGAAATGCGCGGTCTCGCGACCACCATCAAAGCGGCCAAGAAAATGGTCGAGCGCGAACTGCCAGAGGTTTGGGACGTTCTCGCTGAAGTGATTCGCGAACACCCGGTCCTCCTCAACCGTGCACCGACCCTTCACCGTCTGGGTATCCAGGCGTTTGAACCGGTACTGATCGAAGGTAAGGCTATCCAGCTGCACCCTCTGGTCTGTGCTGCGTACAACGCCGACTTCGACGGCGACCAAATGGCCGTGCACGTACCGCTGACACTGGAAGCCCAGTTGGAAGCGCGTGCGTTGATGATGTCGACCAACAACATTCTGTCGCCAGCCAACGGTGAGCCAATCATCGTTCCGTCGCAGGACGTTGTATTGGGTCTGTACTACATGACCCGTGAAGCGATCAACGCCAAGGGCGAAGGTCGTGTGTTCGCTGACCTGCAAGAAGTTGACCGTGTGTTCCGTGCCGGCGAAGCCGCACTGCACGCCAAGGTCAAAGTGCGCATTCACGAAACCGTCAACGACCGTGACGGCGGCAGCGTGAGCAACACCCGTATCGTCGACACCACTGTCGGCCGTGCGCTGTTGTACCAGGTTGTGCCAAAAGGTCTGTCGTACGACGTCGTCAACCTGCCGATGAAGAAAAAGGCGATCTCCAAGCTGATCAACCAGTGCTACCGCGTGGTTGGTCTGAAAGAGACCGTGATCTTCGCTGACCAGTTGATGTACACCGGTTTTGCTTATTCGACCATTTCCGGCGTTTCCATCGGTGTTAACGACTTCGTTATCCCGGATGAAAAAGCCCGCATCATCAGTGCTGCTACTGACGAAGTGAAAGAGATCGAGAGCCAGTACGCCTCCGGCCTGGTAACCCAGGGCGAGAAGTACAACAAAGTGATCGACCTTTGGTCCAAGGCCAACGACGAAGTGTCCAAGGCAATGATGGCCAACCTCTCGAAAGAGAAGGTTATCGACCGTCATGGCGTGGAAGTCGATCAAGAGTCTTTCAACTCGATGTACATGATGGCCGACTCGGGCGCACGGGGTTCTGCTGCGCAGATCCGTCAGCTCGCCGGTATGCGTGGCCTGATGGCCAAGCCGGACGGTTCCATCATCGAAACGCCGATTACTGCGAACTTCCGTGAAGGTTTGAGCGTACTTCAGTACTTCATCTCTACTCACGGTGCTCGTAAAGGTCTGGCGGATACCGCGTTGAAAACCGCTAACTCCGGTTACCTGACTCGTCGTCTGGTAGACGTTGCACAAGATCTGGTTGTAACCGAGATCGATTGCGGCACCGAGCACGGCCTGCTGATGACTCCGCACATTGAAGGCGGTGACGTTGTAGAGCCGCTGGGTGAGCGCGTATTGGGTCGTGTTATTGCCCGTGACGTGTTCAAGCCAGGTACCGAGGAAGTTATCGTTCCTGCCGGCACCCTGGTGGATGAGAAGTGGGTCGAGTTCATCGAACTCAACAGCATCGACGAAGTGATTGTTCGCTCGCCGATCAGCTGCGAAACCCGCTACGGTATCTGCGCCAAGTGCTACGGCCGTGACTTGGCTCGTGGCCACCAGGTGAACATCGGTGAAGCGGTCGGCGTTATCGCTGCCCAGTCCATCGGTGAGCCGGGTACCCAGCTGACCATGCGTACGTTCCACATCGGTGGTGCGGCAAGCCGGACCTCCGCAGCCGACAGCGTTCAGGTGAAGAATGGCGGTACTGTCCGTCTGCACAACCTGAAACACGTTGAGCGAGTGGATGGCCACCTGGTTGCTGTGTCCCGTTCCGGTGAGCTGGCGATTGCTGATGACTTCGGTCGTGAGCGTGAGCGTTACAAGCTGCCGTACGGTGCTGTGATTTCGGTTAAAGAAGGTGACAAGGTCGACGCTGGCGCAATCGTGGCCAAGTGGGATCCGCACACTCACCCAATCGTTACCGAAATGAAAGGTACCGTGACCTACGTGGGCATGGAAGAAGGCATCACGATCAAGCGTCAGACTGACGAATTGACCGGTATGACCAACATTGAAGTACTCGACGCCAAAGATCGTCCAGCTGCCGGTAAAGACATCCGTCCTGCCGTGAAGATGGTCGATGACAACGGCAAGGATCTGCTGCTGCCAGGCACTGACGTTATCGCTCAGTACTTCCTGCCAGCCAACGCCCTGGTCGGTGTAGCGGATGGTGCGAAGATCGCGATCGGTGATGTTATCGCGCGTATCCCGCAAGAAACTTCGAAGACCCGTGACATCACCGGTGGTCTGCCGCGTGTTGCCGACTTGTTCGAAGCTCGTCGTCCGAAAGAAGCGTCGATCCTGGCTGAAGTCAGCGGCACCATCGCGTTCGGTAAAGAGACCAAGGGCAAGCGCCGTCTGGTCATTACCCCGAACGACGGTAGCGATCCGTATGAAGAGCTGATTCCGAAGTGGCGTCACCTGAACGTGTTCGAAGGCGAACAGGTAAACCGCGGCGAAGTTATCTCCGACGGTCCGAGCGATCCACACGACATCCTGCGTCTGCTGGGTGTGAGTGCGCTGGCCAAGTACATCGTTAACGAGATCCAGGACGTTTACCGTCTGCAAGGCGTGAAGATCAACGATAAGCACATCGAGACCATCCTGCGTCAGATGCTGCGTAAAGTTGAAATCGCTGAATCCGGCGATTCGAGTTTCATCAAGGGCGACCAGATGGAACTGACTCACGTACTGGTAGAAAACGAGCGTCTGGCAACCGAAGAGAAATTTGTTTCCAAGTTCACTCGCGTGTTGCTGGGTATCACCAAGGCGTCGTTGTCCACTGAGTCGTTCATCTCGGCGGCCTCCTTCCAGGAGACCACTCGCGTACTGACCGAAGCAGCGGTAACCGGCAAGCGCGATTACCTGCGCGGCCTGAAAGAAAACGTGGTTGTGGGTCGACTGATCCCGGCCGGTACCGGCTTGGCCTACCACAGCGAGCGTAAGCGTCGCCGTGAACTCGACAAGCCGCTGCGCGTAAGCGCCAGTGAAGTGGAAGCTGCACTGACCGAAGCGCTGAACTCTAGCGGTAACTGAGTTCTGCGATAAATAAGTCCGGGCCCTGGCAGCCCCGTTCGTCGGAACAAGACAGTTTTGTCGGGTTTCGATGGAGGGGGGAGGTCGGGGCCTTGCCTTGACTGGGGGCAAGATCCTCTTTAGACTCTTGTACCCCTAAATTTGGCGGGAATTCGTTCCTGCCATTTTGCTTTTCTTGCAAGACAATAGCGTCGCAAGACAACAGTGGAGCTAGTAGATGGCAACTATCAACCAGCTGGTACGTCAGCCGCGTAAGCGTATCGTCGAGAAATCCGACGTACCTGCGCTGCAGAACTGCCCGCAACGTCGTGGCGTATGCACTCGCGTGTATACCACTACGCCGAAAAAACCTAACTCGGCACTGCGTAAAGTATGCCGTGTGCGCCTGACCAACGGTTTCGAGGTTTCCTCGTACATCGGTGGTGAAGGTCACAACCTGCAAGAGCACAGCGTGGTACTGATCCGCGGCGGTCGTGTAAAAGACTTGCCAGGTGTTCGTTACCACACCGTACGCGGCTCCTTGGATACTTCCGGCGTTAAAGGTCGTAACCAGGGTCGTTCGAAGTACGGTACCAAGAAGCCTAAGTAGTAGCGGCTTTTTGTAAACTGAATCATCTTATTTTCTGAGTCGATAAGAGTAAGGTCGGAGGCGTCCCGCAAGGGCACCGATTCCGAACGAACCTGAAGACCGTTTGAGGGCTTATCCATGCCAAGAAGACGCGTAGCAGCCAAGCGCGAAGTGCTTGACGATCCAAAATACGGAAGCCAAATTCTGGCCAAGTTCATGAACCACGTGATGGAAAGCGGCAAGAAAGCCGTTGCCGAGCGTATCGTTTATGGCGCGCTGGAAAAGGTTAAAGAACGCAAGAACAGCGACCCCCTGGAAATCTTCGAGAAAGCTCTCGACGCCATCGCTCCGCTGGTCGAAGTGAAGTCGCGCCGTGTAGGCGGTGCTACTTACCAGGTTCCGGTCGAAGTTCGTCCGTCCCGTCGTAACGCCCTGGCAATGCGCTGGTTGGTAGACTTCGCCCGTAAGCGCGGCGAGAAGTCTATGGCTCTGCGTTTGGCCGGCGAGCTGTTGGACGCTGCTGAAGGTAAAGGTGCTGCTGTTAAGAAGCGTGAAGACGTGCACCGTATGGCTGAAGCTAACAAAGCTTTCTCGCACTACCGCTTCTAATCTTAGCTTCACTAATTTTGCGAGGGCTTTATGGCTCGTACTACTCCGATTAGCCGCTACCGTAACATCGGTATCGTTGCTCACGTGGATGCTGGTAAAACCACCACCACCGAGCGCGTACTGTTTTACACCGGCAAAAGTCACAAAATGGGCGAGGTGCATGATGGCGCCGCGACCACAGACTGGATGGTTCAGGAGCAGGAGCGTGGTATTACCATTACTTCTGCTGCTATTACCGCCTTCTGGAAAGGTTCTGCCAAGCAGTACAAGGACGAGCACCGCTTCAACGTAATCGATACCCCGGGCCACGTAGACTTCACCATTGAAGTTGAGCGTTCCCTGCGTGTACTCGACGGCGCGGTCGTTGTGTTCTGCGGTACTTCGGGCGTTGAGCCTCAGTCGGAAACCGTATGGCGTCAAGCCAACAAGTACGGTGTTCCACGTCTTGTTTACGTAAACAAGATGGACCGTGCTGGTGCGAACTTCCTGCGCGTGATCGGTCAGATCAAGCAGCGTCTGGGCCACACTCCGGTGCCAATCCAATTGGCTATCGGTTCCGAAGACAACTTCCAGGGCCAGATCGATCTGATCACCATGGAAGCCGTCTACTGGAATGACGCCGACAAAGGTATGGTTCCTGTTCGTAAGCCTATCCCTGCAGAATTGCAGGAGCTGGCTGACGAGTGGCGCAATAACCTGGTTGAGGCTGCTGCCGAAGCCAGCGAAGAGCTGATGAACAAGTACCTCGAAGGTGAAGAACTCACCAACGTGGAAATCAAGGCTGCTCTGCGTCAGCGTACTATCGCTGGTGAGATCGTCTTGGCTGTTTGCGGTTCTTCCTTCAAGAACAAGGGTGTTCCCCTGGTTCTCGACGCCGTTATCGACTACCTGCCTGCTCCAACTGACATTCCTGCTATCAAGGGTACTAACCCTGATAACGAGGAAGAAGAGATGGAGCGTCACGCTGACGACAGCGAGCCGTTCTCGGCTCTGGCGTTCAAGATCGCTACCGACCCATTCGTGGGTACCCTGACTTTCGTCCGCGTTTACTCGGGCGTGTTGGCCTCCGGCGACGGCGTGATCAACTCGGTCAAGGGCAAGAAAGAGCGTGTGGGTCGTATGGTGCAAATGCACGCAAACGCCCGTGAAGAGATCAAGGAAGTACGCGCTGGTGACATCGCGGCCTTGATCGGCATGAAGGATGTCACCACTGGTGAGACCTTGTGCGACGCTGCTAAGCCAATCATCCTGGTTCGCATGGACTTCCCGGAGCCGGTTATCTCGGTTGCCGTAGAGCCTAAGACCAAGGATGACCAGGAAAAAATGGGTATTGCACTGGGCAAGCTTGCTCAGGAAGATCCATCTTTCCGCGTCAAGACTGATGAAGAGACTGGTCAAACGATCATCTCCGGCATGGGCGAGTTGCACCTGGACATCCTGGTTGACCGGATGCGCCGTGAGTTCAACGTCGAAGCCAACATCGGTAAGCCTCAGGTTTCCTATCGTGAGCGCATCACGAAGAACTGTGAAATCGAAGGCAAGTTCGTTCGTCAGTCCGGCGGTCGTGGTCAGTTCGGTCACTGCTGGATCCGTTTTGCTCCTGCTGACGAAGGTCAGGAAGGTCTGCAATTCGTGAACGAAGTAGTAGGTGGTGTTGTTCCTAAGGAATACATCCCTGCTATCCAGAAGGGTATCGAAGAGCAGATGAAGAACGGTGTTGTTGCCGGCTATCCGCTGATCGGCCTGAAAGCAACCGTTTTTGACGGTTCTTACCACGACGTCGACTCCAACGAGATGGCGTTTAAGGTGGCTGCTTCCATGGCAACCAAGCAACTGGCCCAGAAGGGCGGTGGTGAGTTGCTTGAGCCAATCATGGCGGTAGAAGTTGTTACACCTGAAGACTATATGGGTGATGTCATGGGCGACCTTAACCGTCGTCGCGGCATGATCTTGGGTATGGAAGACACGGTTTCCGGCAAAGTGATTCGCGCCGAGGTTCCGTTGGGTGAGATGTTCGGTTACGCGACCGACGTTCGCTCCATGTCCCAGGGTCGCGCAAGCTACTCTATGGAATTCAAAAAATACAACACAGCTCCGGCGCACATCGCTGAAACTGTATCCAAAAAACAAGGCTGATTCAGTCCTTTAGGCAAGGAGTTAATTGTCGTGGCTAAAGAAAAATTTGATCGTTCCCTACCGCACGTCAACGTTGGCACTATCGGTCACGTTGACCATGGTAAAACCACTCTGACTGCTGCTCTGACTCGCGTTTGCTCCGAAGTATTCGGTTCCGCAATCGTTGATTTCGATAAAATCGACAGCGCGCCAGAAGAAAAAGCTCGTGGTATCACCATCAACACCGCGCACGTTGAATACAACTCGCTGATCCGTCACTACGCTCACGTTGACTGCCCAGGTCACGCTGACTATGTGAAGAACATGATCACCGGTGCTGCCCAGATGGACGGCGCAATCCTGGTTTGCTCGGCCGCTGATGGTCCGATGCCACAAACCCGTGAGCACATCCTGCTGTCCCGTCAGGTAGGCGTTCCGTACATCGTGGTTTACCTGAACAAGGCCGACCTGGTAGACGACGCTGAGCTGCTGGAACTGGTTGAGATGGAAGTGCGCGATCTGCTGAGCACTTACGACTTCCCAGGCGACGACACTCCGATCATCATCGGTTCTGCTCGTATGGCTCTGGAAGGCAAAGACGATAACGAAATGGGCACCACGTCCGTTCGTAAACTGGTTGAGACTCTGGACAGCTACATCCCAGATCCAGTTCGTGTTATCGACAAGCCGTTCCTGATGCCAATCGAAGACGTATTCTCGATCTCCGGTCGCGGTACTGTTGTAACTGGCCGTATCGAGCGCGGTATCGTCAAGGTTCAGGATCCACTGGAAATCGTTGGTCTGCGTGACACTACCGTCACCACCTGCACCGGTGTTGAAATGTTCCGTAAGCTGCTCGACGAAGGTCGTGCTGGCGAGAACTGCGGCGTTCTGCTGCGTGGTACCAAGCGTGACGACGTTGAGCGTGGCCAGGTTCTGGTTAAGCCAGGTTCGGTTAAGCCGCACACCAAGTTCGAAGCTGAAGTGTACGTGCTGAGCAAAGAAGAAGGCGGTCGTCACACTCCGTTCTTCAAAGGCTACCGTCCACAGTTCTACTTCCGTACTACTGACGTGACTGGTAACTGCGAACTGCCGGAAGGCGTTGAAATGGTAATGCCAGGCGACAACATCAAAATGGTTGTCACCCTGATCAAAACCATCGCAATGGAAGACGGTCTGCGCTTCGCAATCCGTGAAGGCGGCCGTACCGTTGGTGCTGGCGTTGTAGCTAAAATCATCGAGTAAGCATCTCTTCTGAGATAGCTTCGATGCTTTGAAAAGCCCCCGCTCAGCGGGGGCTTTTTTATTGGGTTGACACCTATCTGGGGCGTCTATAGAATTGCGCCTCCTTTTAACGGGCGCAGTGCGCTCGGTGGGAATAGCAGCCGGAGTCTGAAATCCAATGCAA
Source organism: Pseudomonas sp. MF5691 (assembly GCF_016405645.1). NCBI lineage: Bacteria > Pseudomonadati > Pseudomonadota > Gammaproteobacteria > Pseudomonadales > Pseudomonadaceae > Pseudomonas > Pseudomonas sp. MF5691. The sequence continues at coordinate 23,803 of NZ_JAEKDC010000034.1, read as the reverse complement.
AATCAGCAAATCCGTATCAGGTTGAAGGCTTTTGACCATCGCCTGATCGACCAATCCACCCAGGAAATCGTGGAAACCGCGAAACGTACTGGGGCACAAGTGCGTGGTCCTATTCCACTGCCTACCCGCAAAGAGCGGTTCACCGTTCTGGTCTCCCCGCACGTCAACAAAGACGCGCGTGACCAGTACGAGATCCGTACTCATAAGCGCGTTCTGGACATCGTCCAGCCAACGGATAAAACCGTTGATGCACTTATGAAGCTTGATCTGGCGGCCGGTGTGGAAGTACAGATCAGCCTCGGCTAAGACTCGGGTCTTAGTCGTGTAACGCTCTGAAATGGGCGGCCATAGCGGGTGAAAGCCCCGTACACTCATGAGGTTTACAACATGACTATTGGTGTAGTCGGTCGTAAATGCGGTATGACCCGTATTTTCACCGAAGAAGGTGTCTCCATTCCGGTCACGGTCATTGAGATCGAGCCGAATCGCGTCACCCAGTTCAAAACTGAAGAAACCGATGGCTATCGTGCAGTGCAAGTCACTGTCGGCGAGCGTCGTGCTTCGCGCGTGACTGCTGCTCAAGCAGGTCACTTCGCTAAAGCAAACGTTGCAGCTGGTCGTACTGTTATGGAGTTCCGTCTTGAAGATGGTGACTACCAGGCTGGCGATCTGATCAGCGCTGAAATCTTCGCCGCTGGTCAACTGGTTGATGTAACCGGTCAGTCCAAGGGTAAAGGCTTCCAGGGTACGATCAAGCGTTGGAATTTCCGTGGCCAAGACAACACTCACGGTAACTCCGTTTCCCACCGCGTCCCGGGCTCTATTGGCCAGTGCCAGACTCCTGGTCGTGTATTCAAGGGCAAAAAAATGTCCGGTCATATGGGCGCTGAGCGCGTGACCGTGCAGTCCCTCGAAGTAGTGCGCGTCGACGCTGAACGCAATCTGTTGTTGGTCAAGGGTGCTGTTCCTGGCGCTACTGGCGGCAACCTGGTTGTACGTCCAGCGGCCAAGGCTCGCGGTTAAGGGGAAGCTGACATGCAATTAAATGTAAATGACGCTCAAGCGATCGAAGTTTCCGAACTGACATTTGGCGGCGAATTCAACGAGACGCTCGTTCACCAAGCAGTCGTGGCCTACATGGCCGGCGGCCGTCAAGGTAGCAAGCAGCAAAAGACCCGTTCCGACGTTCGTGGTGGCGGTAAGCGCCCTTGGCGTCAGAAAGGTACTGGCCGTGCTCGTGCCGGTACTATCCGTAGCCCAATCTGGCGTGGCGGCGGTACCACTTTCGCAGCTCGTCCACAGGATCACTCTCAGAAGCTCAACAAGAAGATGTATCGCGCAGCACTGCGCTCCATCCTTGCTGAACTCGTGCGTACTGATCGTCTGGTCGTGGTTCAGGACTTCGCTGTTGAAGCGCCGAAAACCAAAGATCTGCTGAACAAGCTGAACGGCATGGGTCTGACTGATGTCCTGATCGTGTCTGAAGCTGTTGATCAGAACCTGTACCTGGCTGCTCGCAACCTGCCACACGTTGATGTACGTGACGTGCAAGGTTCCGATCCAGTTAGTCTGATCGCATACGACAAGGTGTTGATCACCGTGTCGGCCGTGAAGAAATTCGAGGAGCTGCTGGGATGAACCAGGAACGCGTATTTAAAGTTCTGCTTGGCCCGCACGTTTCCGAAAAGGCTACGGTTCTGGCTGACAAGAAAGGCCAGTTCGTTTTCAAGGTTGCAACTGACGCAACCAAGCTGGAAATCAAGAAGGCCGTCGAAAGCCTGTTCAGCGTGAAAGTAGAGCGTGTTACTACCCTGAATGTTCTGGGTAAGAGCAAGCGCACTGCTCGCGGTCTGGGCAAGCGTAATGACTGGAAGAAGGCAGTTATCTCCCTTCAGCCAGGCCAAGATCTCGATTTCAGCAGCAGTGCTGAGTAAGGAAGGGGTGCATCATGGCAATCGTTAAATGCAAACCGACTTCCCCTGGCCGCCGTTTTGTGGTCAAGGTGGTCAACCAGGAGCTGCATAAAGGCGCTCCTCACGCACCGCTGCTCGAGAAGAAATCGAAGACTGGTGGTCGTAACAACAATGGTCGCATTACCACTCGTCACATCGGTGGTGGCCATAAGCAGCATTATCGTCTGGTCGATTTCCGTCGCAACGACAAAGATGGCATCTCTGCCACTGTCGAGCGTATCGAATACGATCCAAACCGTACTGCTCACATCGCTCTGCTGCTGTACGCAGATGGCGAGCGTCGCTACATCATCGCGCCTAAAGGCGTGAGTGCTGGCGACCAGCTGATCGCAGGTGCCCTGGCACCGATCAAGCCGGGCAACGCTCTGCAACTGCGTAACATTCCAGTTGGTAGCACCGTACACGGCATCGAATTGAAGCCAGGTAAAGGCGCACAGATCGCTCGTTCCGCTGGTGCTTCGGCTCAGCTGATCGCTCGTGAAGGTGTCTACGTGACCCTGCGTCTGCGTTCTGGTGAGATGCGTAAAGTACTGGCTGAATGCCGTGCGACCCTGGGCGAAGTCTCGAACTCCGAGCACAGCCTGCGTTCGCTGGGTAAAGCTGGTGCCAAACGCTGGCGTGGCGTTCGCCCAACCGTTCGTGGTGTTGCCATGAACCCGGTTGACCACCCACACGGTGGTGGTGAAGGTCGTACCTCTGGTGGTCGTCATCCGGTATCGCCATGGGGCTTCCCGACTAAGGGCGCGAAGACTCGTGGTAATAAGCGTACCGACAAAATGATCGTCCGTCGTCGCAAGTAAATAGAGGGATACGACAGTGCCACGTTCTCTGAAAAAAGGTCCTTTTATTGATCTTCACCTACTGAAGAAGATCGAAGTGGCGGCGGAAAAGAACGATCGCAAACCAGTTAAGACCTGGTCGCGCCGTTCTATGATCCTGCCACAAATGGTCGGTTTGACCATCGCAGTACACAACGGTCGTCAGCACGTCCCAGTTCTCGTTAACGAAGACATGGTCGGCCACAAACTGGGCGAGTTTGCCGGTACCCGCACTTATCGTGGGCACGTGGCAGACAAGAAAGCCAAGCGTTAAGGGGTTAGGAAATGGAAGTAGCCGCTAAGTTGTCGGGCGCTCGAATCTCCGCCCAGAAAGCCCGCTTGGTCGCCGACCAGATCCGCGGGAAGAAGGTGGGCGAAGCGCTCAACCTGTTGGCTTTCAGCAGTAAGAAAGCCGCCGAGATCATGAAGAAAGTGCTGGAGTCGGCCGTAGCCAACGCCGAGCATAACGAAGGCGCAGACGTTGATGACCTGAAGGTCAGCACCGTTTTCGTCAACGAAGGGCGTTCGCTGAAGCGTATCATGCCGCGTGCCAAAGGCCGTGCTGATCGCATCGTCAAGCGGTCTTGCCATATCACTGTCAAGGTTGCTGACAAGTAACGGAGTCGAAGAGATGGGTCAGAAAGTACATCCCATTGGCATTCGCCTGGGAATCGTCAAGGAGCACACCTCCGTCTGGTACGCAGACGGTCGGACTTATGCGGACTATTTGTTCGCTGATCTGAAGGTGCGTGAGTATCTCCAAGACAAACTAAAAAGCGCGTCCGTAAGCCGTATCGATATCCATCGTCCGGCGCAAACTGCACGTATCACCATCCACACCGCTCGTCCAGGTATCGTTATCGGGAAGAAAGGTGAAGATGTTGAGAAACTGCGTCAGGACCTGACCAAGCAAATGGGTGTGCCTGTGCACATCAATATCGAAGAGATCCGCAAGCCGGAGCTCGACGGTATGCTGGTTGCGCAGAGCGTAGCTCAGCAGCTGGAGCGCCGCGTAATGTTCCGTCGTGCTATGAAGCGCGCTGTACAGAACGCCATGCGCATTGGTGCCAAAGGCATCAAAATCCAAGTGAGCGGTCGTCTCGGCGGTGCTGAAATCGCACGTACTGAATGGTATCGCGAAGGTCGTGTGCCATTGCACACCCTGCGTGCCGACATCGACTATGCCAACTACGAAGCTCACACCACTTACGGTGTGATCGGTGTAAAGGTTTGGATCTTCAAGGGCGAAGTAATTGGTGGTCGCCAAGAAGAACTGAAACCACAAGCACCAGCGCCTCGTAAAAAAGCTGCTAAGTAAGGGGTACGCCAAATGTTGCAACCTAAGCGTACGAAGTTCCGCAAGCAGATGACAGGCCACAACCGTGGTCTGGCTCAGCGCGGTAGCAAAGTCAGCTTCGGCGAGTTCGCGCTGAAGTCTGTAGCTCGTGGTCGTCTCACCGCTCGTCAGATCGAGTCAGCGCGTCGTGCTCTGACCCGTCACGTTAAACGTGGCGGCAAGATCTGGATCCGTGTATTCCCGGACAAGCCGATCTCCAAAAAACCTCTCGAGGTTCGGATGGGTAAAGGTAAGGGTAACGTGGAATACTGGGTAGCCCAGATTCAGCCAGGCAAAGTCCTGTATGAAATCGAGGGTGTAACTGAAGAGCTGGCGCGTGAGGCTTTTGCCCTGGCTGCTGCAAAGCTGCCGCTCGCCACCGCCTTTGTTAAACGGACGGTGATGTGATGAAAGCGAATGAACTTCGTGAAAAATCCGCACAGCAGCTGAACGAGCAACTGCTCGGCCTGCTGCGCGACCAGTTCAATCTGCGTATGCAGAAAGCAACTGGCCAGTTGGGGCAGTCTCATCTGCTCTCGCAAGTTAAGCGTGACATCGCTCGCGTGAAGACTGTGCTCAACCAGCAGGCAGGTAAGTGATCATGGCTGAAGCCGAAAAGACTGTCCGTACGCTGACTGGCCGTGTTGTCAGCGACAAGATGGACAAAACCATCACCGTTTTGATCGAGCGTCGCGTTAAGCACCCGATCTACGGTAAATATGTTAAGCGTTCGACTAAGCTGCACGCGCACGACGAAACCAATCAGTGCCACATCGGCGACAAAGTCACTATTCGTGAAACTCGTCCGCTGGCCAAGACCAAGTCTTGGGCACTGGTTGATGTTCTCGAACGCGCTGTGGAAGTCTAAGGACTAGGGGTCGGAGAAATTATATGATTCAGACTCAATCCATGCTCGATGTGGCCGATAACAGCGGCGCTCGCCGTGTTATGTGCATCAAGGTGCTGGGTGGCTCCCATCGTCGTTACGCTGGTATCGGTGACATCATCAAAGTTACCGTGAAGGAAGCAATTCCTCGCGGTAAAGTGAAAAAAGGCCAAGTGATGACTGCTGTTGTAGTCCGCACTCGTCACGGCGTACGTCGTGCTGATGGCTCCATTATCCGCTTTGATGGCAACGCTGCTGTTCTTCTGAACAACAAGCAAGAGCCGATCGGCACCCGTATCTTTGGGCCAGTGACCCGTGAACTTCGTACTGAGAAGTTCATGAAGATCGTCTCGCTCGCCCCAGAAGTGCTGTAAGGAGATCCGACATGCAAAAGATTCGTCGTGACGACGAGATCATCGTGATCGCCGGCAAAGACAAAGGTAAGCGCGGTAAGGTGCTGAAGGTTCTTGCTGATGACCGTCTGGTCATTGGTGGTCTGAACCTGGTCAAGCGTCATACCAAGCCTAACCCCGCGTCGGGCGTACAGGGCGGTATCGTCGAGAAAGAAGCGCCATTGCACGCTTCTAACGTCGCCATCTTCAACGGCGAAACCAACAAGGCTGACCGCGTTGGTTTCAAAGTAGAAGACGGTAAGAAAATTCGTGTCTTCAAGTCGACCCAAAAAGCGGTTGATGCTTGAACACTGCTAGGTAGATAAGACCATGGCACGACTAAAAGAGATTTACCGGAAGGAAATCGCTCCGAAGCTTAAGGAAGAACTTAAGCTTTCGAACGTGATGGAAGTTCCGCGCGTTACCAAAATCACCCTGAACATGGGTCTGGGCGAAGCGATCGGTGACAAAAAAGTCATCGAGCACGCTGTTGCTGACCTGGAAAAGATCACCGGTCAAAAAGTCGTTGTGACTTACGCTCGGAAATCCATCGCTGGCTTTAAAGTCCGTGAAGGTTGGCCGATCGGTGTCAAAGTGACTCTGCGCCGTGAGCGTATGTACGAGTTCCTGGATCGTCTGCTGTCGATCTCCCTGCCTCGGGTTCGCGACTTCCGCGGCCTGAATGCCAAGTCCTTCGATGGTCGTGGTAACTACAGCATGGGCGTGAAAGAGCAGATCATCTTCCCGGAAATCGACTACGACAAGATCGATGCTCTCCGCGGTCTGGACATCACCCTGACCACCACTGCCAAGAACGATGATGAAGGCCGCGCTCTGCTGCGTGCGTTCAAATTCCCGTTCCGCAACTGATTGGAGTAGGACCATGGCCAAGATGAGCATGAAAAACCGCGAGCTGAAGCGTCAGCTCACGGTTGCCAAGTACGCCAAGAAGCGTGCAGCACTGAAAGCTATCATCGTTGATCTGAACGCAAGTCCAGAAGCGCGTTGGGAAGCTACAGTAGCTCTGCAGAAGCAGCCACGTGACGCAAGCGCTTCGCGCATGCGTAACCGCTGCCGCCTGACCGGTCGTCCGCACGGCGTTTACCGCAAGTTCGGCCTCGGCCGTAACAAACTGCGTGAAGCGGCAATGCGTGGTGACGTACCTGGTCTGGTTAAAGCCAGCTGGTAAGTACTTTCGAAGTCTCGGTGGCCAGGATCGCAAGATACTGACCGCCGGTGGCCTAGAATCTGGAACAAGCCCCTTTTGGGGCTTGTTTCATTTCCGGAGTGTGTCTAAAATACGCGGCTCGCCTGAGCCCGTGTGTTTTATGCCCGGAGATTCTCGGTGACATATGTAGCCGCAAGGCTAATTTTTTTGTATTAGGAGCGTCTAGCCCATGAGTATGCAGGACCCGTTAGCGGACATGCTAACTCGTATCCGTAATGCCCAGATGGCTGAAAAGTCCGTCGTAAGCATGCCATCTTCCACGTTGAAGGTAGCTGTTGCCAAAGTCCTGAAAGACGAAGGCTACATTGCGGGTTATCAGATCAGCAGCGAAATCAAGCCACTGCTGTCCATCGAGCTGAAGTACTTCGAAGGCCGTCCGGTCATCGAGGAAGTGAAGCGCGTTAGCCGTCCAGGCCTGCGTCAGTACAAGTCCGTTGAAGATCTGCCGAAAGTTCGTGGCGGTCTTGGCGTGTCTATCGTCTCCACCAACAAAGGTGTGATGACGGATCGTGCTGCGCGCGCTGCCGGTGTCGGCGGCGAAGTTCTTTGCACTGTGTTCTAAGGGGGGATAAGCATGTCTCGCGTCGCTAAGAACCCCGTTAAGCTGCCAGCCGGTGTCGAAGTAAAATTCGCAGGCCAACAGCTTTCGGTGAAGGGTGCCAAGGGTACTCTTGAACTGAACATCCATTCGTCCGTTGAGATCGTTGAAGAAGCTGGTGAGCTGCGTTTCGCTGCTCGCAATGGCGATCAACAAACTCGCGCAATGGCCGGTACCACGCGTGCGTTGGTAAACAACATGGTCCAAGGCGTAAGCCAAGGCTTCGAGCGTAAGCTCCAGCTGGTCGGTGTTGGTTACAAAGCGCAAGCAAAAGGCACGGTTTTGAACCTGGCCCTTGGCTTCTCGCACCCAGTGGATTACGAACTGCCGGAAGGCATCACCGCTGAAACTCCTAGCCAGACCGATATCCTGATCAAGGGCATCGACAAGCAGCTGGTAGGTCAAGTGGCTGCCGAGATCCGCGACTTCCGTCCACCAGAGCCGTACAAAGGCAAAGGTGTGCGCTACGCGGACGAAGTCGTCCGTCGTAAAGAAGCCAAGAAGAAGTAGGGCATAGCAAATGACCGACAAAAAAGTTACTCGACTGCGTCGCGCTCGCAAAGCACGCCTGAAAATGCACGAACTCGAAGTCGTGCGTCTCTGCGTGTTCCGCTCGTCGCAGCACATCTACGCCCAGGTCATCTCGGCCGACGGCAACAAAGTCCTGGCAAGCGCCTCGACTTTGGATAAAGAACTGCGTGATGGTGCCACTGGCAACATCGACGCGGCCACTAAGGTTGGCCAGTTGGTCGCTACGCGTGCTAAGGCCGCTGGCGTCTCGCAAGTGGCTTTCGACCGCTCTGGCTTCAAGTACCACGGCCGCGTTAAAGCGCTGGCTGATGCTGCTCGTGAAGCTGGGCTGGAGTTCTAAGTTATGTCAAATAACGACCAAAAGCGCGACGAAGGCTACATTGAGAAGCTGGTTCAAGTTAACCGCGTAGCCAAAACCGTTAAAGGCGGCCGTATCTTCACCTTCACCGCGTTGACCGTGGTTGGTGATGGTAAGGGCCGTGTTGGCTTCGGCCGTGGCAAGTCGCGTGAAGTGCCTGCTGCGATCCAGAAGGCAATGGAAGCTGCTCGTCGCAACATGATCCAAGTTGACCTGAACGGCACCACTCTGCAGTACGCAATGAAGTCCGCTCACGGCGCTTCGAAGGTGTACATGCAGCCTGCTTCTGAAGGTACCGGTATCATCGCTGGCGGCGCTATGCGTGCTGTCCTCGAGGTTGCAGGTGTTCAGAACGTTCTGGCCAAGTGCTACGGCTCGACTAACCCGGTAAACGTGGTTCACGCCACTTTCAAAGGTTTGAAAGCTATGCAATCTCCTGAATCCATTGCCGCCAAGCGTGGCAAAAGCGTCAAGGAGATCTTCTGATCATGGCTACCGTTAAAGTAACGCTGATCAAAAGCATGACCGGCCGCATCCCTAACCACAAATTGTGCGTTAAGGGTTTGGGTCTGCGTCGCATCGGTCACACTGTAGAAGTCCAGGATACTCCCGAGAATCGCGGGATGATCAACAAGGCTTACTACATGCTGCGTGTCGAGGGTTAATCGATGAAACTCAATGATCTGAGTCCAGCGCCGGGTTCCCGTCGCGAAAAGCATCGTCCGGGCCGTGGTATCGGTAGCGGTTTGGGTAAGACTGGTGGCCGTGGCCACAAAGGTCAAACCTCCCGCTCCGGTGGCACCATCGCTCCAGGCTTTGAAGGCGGTCAACAGCCGCTGCATCGTCGCCTGCCGAAGTTCGGTTTCGTTTCCCTGAAGGCCATGGACCGCGCAGAAGTGCGTCTGTCCGAGCTGGCTAAAGTGGAAGGCGACATCGTTACCGTGCAGACCCTGAAAGATGCCAACGTGATCAACGTCAACGTACAGCGTGTGAAAATCATGCTGTCCGGTGAAGTGACTCGCGCTGTCACTATCGGCAAGGGAATCGGCGCCACCAAAGGTGCGCGTTCGGCTATCGAAGCAGCTGGCGGCAAGTTCGAGGAATAAATGGCTAAGCAAGGTGCTCTCTCAGCGCTCGGCAAAGGCGGTATGTCTGAACTTTGGGCTCGTCTGCGTTTTCTGTTCCTGGCGATTATCGTCTACCGAATAGGCGCACACATCCCGGTTCCAGGTATCAACCCGGACCGACTCGCAGACCTGTTTCGACAGAATGAGGGGACCATTCTTAGCTTGTTCAACATGTTTTCCGGCGGCGCGCTGGAGCGGATGAGCATCTTTGCACTGGGGATCATGCCGTACATTTCGGCATCGATCATCATGCAGTTGATGAGCGCCGTCAGCCCGCAGCTGGAGCAGTTGAAGAAGGAAGGTGAAGCTGGTCGTCGCAAGATAAGCCAGTACACCCGCTACCTCACTGTCGCTCTTGCTCTTGTCCAGGCTATTGGCATGTCCATTGGTCTGGCAGGGCAGGGCGTAGCGTTCACTGGTGACTTTGGCTTCCATTTCGTCGCGGTAACCACATTTGTGGCTGGTGCGATGTTCATGATGTGGCTGGGTGAGCAGATTACTGAGCGTGGTGTTGGCAACGGTATCTCGATGTTGATTTTCGCAGGTATCGTCGCCGGTCTTCCGAGGGCAATCGGGCAGTCTTTCGAGTCTGCACGTCAGGGTGATATCAATATCTTCGCCTTGGTTGCCATCGGTTTGCTGGCAGTAGCGATTATCGGTTTTGTGGTGTTCATTGAGCGTGGCCAGCGTCGTATTGCTGTTCACTACGCCAAGCGTCAGCAGGGCCGTAAGGTCTTCGCTGCGCAGACCAGCCACTTGCCGCTGAAAGTGAATATGGCCGGTGTTATTCCTGCTATCTTCGCGAGCAGCATTTTGCTGTTCCCGGCTTCGCTGGGTGCCTGGTTTGGTCAGTCTGAAGGTATGGGCTGGTTGCAGGACATCTCGCAGTCGATCGCTCCTGGTCAGCCGTTGAATATTCTGCTGTTTAGTGCAGGGATTATTTTCTTCTGCTTCTTCTATACGGCGTTGATGTTCAATCCGAAAGACGTAGCGGAAAACCTGAAGAAGTCCGGTGCCTTTATTCCGGGTATTCGTCCAGGCGAGCAGTCGGCGCGCTACATTGATGGCGTTCTGACCCGTTTGACCCTGTTCGGTGCTCTATATATGACGGCCGTGTGCTTGTTGCCCCAGTTCCTGGTGGTTGCAGCAAACGTTCCGTTCTACCTTGGCGGGACCTCGTTGCTGATCGTGGTCGTGGTTGTGATGGACTTCATGTCCCAAGTACAATCGCACCTCGTTTCGCACCAGTACGAATCCCTGATGAAGAAAGCCAACCTGAAGGGCTACGGCAGCGGCATGTTGCGCTGAGTACCCCATAAGGTTCGAGGAGTTGGTGATGAAAGTTCGTGCATCGGTGAAAAAGCTGTGCCGTAACTGCAAGATTATTCGCCGCGAAGGTGTTGTTCGAGTAATTTGCAGCGCGGAACCGCGTCACAAACAGCGCCAAGGCTGAGTGTGATCCGCTTGAAGCCCGGCAGCTAGTGCGCTGCCGGGTTGATTATTTGTTATTACAGCGATATTATCTCGCGCCCTATTTCTTGGCTTCCGGGGCGTAGGTAGCTGTCAATTGGAGTCCCACTGAATGGCCCGTATTGCAGGCGTTAACATTCCAGATAACAAGCACACTGTTATCTCGCTGACCTACATCTATGGTGTTGGTCGCACTACTGCGCAGAAAATTTGCGCAGTTGCTGGGGTAAACCCAGCCGCTAAGATCAAGGATCTGAGCGACGAGCAGATTGAATTGCTGCGTGGCGAAGTGGCGAAGTTCACCACTGAAGGTGACCTGCGTCGCGAAATCAACATGAAAATCAAGCGTTTGATGGACCTCGGTTGCTATCGCGGTCTGCGTCATCGTCGTGGTCTTCCAGTGCGCGGTCAGCGTACCAAGACTAACGCGCGTACCCGTAAAGGTCCGCGTAAGCCGATCCGCAAGTAATCGCCCCAGCGAATCGACAGGAAAATTATCATGGCAAAACCTGCTGCTCGTCCTCGTAAAAAAGTTAAAAAGACAGTGGTTGATGGCATCGCCCACATCCATGCATCTTTTAACAACACCATCGTGACCATCACCGACCGTCAAGGTAACGCGCTTTCTTGGGCTACCTCCGGTGGTTCGGGTTTCCGCGGTTCCCGCAAGTCCACCCCGTTTGCTGCTCAAGTAGCTGCTGAACGTGCTGGTCAAGCTGCGCTGGAATATGGCCTGAAAAACCTCGACGTTAACGTCAAGGGTCCAGGTCCAGGTCGTGAGTCTGCTGTCCGTGCTTTGAACGGCTGTGGCTATAAGATCGCCAGCATCACCGACGTGACGCCAATCCCGCACAACGGGTGCCGTCCGCCGAAGAAGCGCCGCGTGTAATCCAGGAGATTGTAAAGAATGGCTCGTTACATTGGTCCAAAATGCAAACTCGCTCGTCGCGAAGGCACCGATCTCTTCCTGAAGAGCGGCGTGCGCGCGATCGAATCGAAGTGCAACATTGAAGCAGCACCTGGTATCCACGGCCAACGCCGCGGTCGCCAGTCCGATTACGGCACCCAACTGCGTGAAAAGCAGAAGGTCCGTCGTATCTACGGCGTTCTCGAGCGTCAGTTCAGCGGCTACTACAAAGAAGCTGCTGGCAAGAAAGGTGCAACCGGTGAAAACCTGCTGCAACTGCTCGAATGCCGTCTGGACAACGTTGTATACCGTATGGGCTTTGGTTCGACTCGTGCCGAATCCCGTCAGCTGGTATCGCACAAATCCGTCAGCGTAAACGGCCAAACCGTTAACGTTCCGTCCTACCAGGTTCGTGCTGGTGACGTGGTCGCGATTCGCGAGAAAGCAAAAAACCAACTTCGCATTGTCCAAGCTCTCGATCTGTGTGCCCAACGTGGCCGCGTAGAATGGGTAGAAGTAGACACTGAGAAGAAGTCGGGCGTTTTCAAGAACGTTCCTGCTCGCAGTGATCTGTCCGCCGACATCAACGAAAGCCTGATTGTCGAGCTCTACTCCAAGTAAGGGCTAGAAAATAGGTGCATCCATGCAGATTTCGGTAAATGAGTTCCTGACACCCCGCCACATTGATGTGCAGGTTGTCAGTCCAACCCGCGCCAAGATCACTCTCGAGCCTCTCGAGCGTGGTTTTGGCCACACCCTGGGCAACGCGCTGCGCCGCATCCTGTTGTCCTCAATGCCCGGCTGTGCAGTAGTCGAGGCCGAGATTGACGGTGTGCTCCACGAGTACAGCGCCATCGAAGGTGTACAGGAAGACGTAATTGAAATCCTGTTGAACCTTAAAGGTCTGGCTATCAAGCTGCACGGCCGTGACGAAGTTACGCTGACCTTGTCGAAGAAGGGTTCGGGGGTGGTTACCGCTGCCGATATTCAGCTGGATCATGATGTCGAGATCGTTAACCCCGATCACGTAATCGCTAACCTGGCGTCTAACGGCGCTTTGAACATGAAGCTCACCGTAGCTCGTGGTCGTGGTTATGAACCGGCCGACTCGCGTCAGAGCGATGAAGACGAAAGTCGCAGCATTGGTCGCTTGCAGCTTGACTCTTCGTTCAGCCCGGTTCGCCGTATCGCATACGTGGTGGAAAACGCCCGTGTCGAGCAGCGTACTAACCTGGACAAGCTGGTTATTGATCTGGAAACCAACGGTACTCTGGATCCTGAAGAGGCTATTCGCCGCGCTGCAACCATTCTGCAACAGCAGTTGGCTGCGTTCGTCGACCTCAAAGGTGACAGCGAACCAGTGGTAATCGAGCAGGAAGACGAGATCGATCCGATCCTGCTTCGCCCGGTTGACGATCTGGAACTGACTGTACGTTCGGCTAACTGCCTTAAGGCGGAAAACATTTACTACATCGGTGACCTGATTCAGCGTACCGAAGTAGAACTGTTGAAGACTCCGAACCTGGGCAAGAAATCCTTGACTGAAATCAAGGACGTTCTGGCCTCCCGCGGTCTGTCCCTCGGCATGCGCCTCGACAACTGGCCGCCTGCAAGTCTTAAGAAGGACGACAAGGCGACTGCCTGATCGTCGTAATCACCGAACGTGAGTTTGGTAAGGAATGAACCATGCGTCATCGTAAAAGTGGTCGTCACCTGAGCCGTACCAGCTCGCACCGCAAGGCCATGTTTCAAAACATGGCGGTGTCGCTGTTCGAGCACGAGCTGATTAAAACTACACTGCCGAAAGCCAAAGAACTGCGTCGCGTTGCTGAGCCGCTGATCACTTTGGCCAAGACAGACAGCCTGGCTAACCGCCGTCTGGCTTTCGACCGTACTCGTTCGAAAGCTATCGTTGGTAAGCTCTTCAACGACCTGGGCAAGCGTTATGCTACCCGTGAGGGTGGCTACCTGCGCATCCTCAAGTGCGGTTTCCGCACTGGCGACAACGCGCCTATGGCGTACGTCGAGTTGGTTGATCGTGCTACTGCTGGCGAAGCTGTATCCGCCGAGTAAGACGACAGTCTGCTACGAAAAACCGGGCCTAGTGCCCGGTTTTTTGTGGGCGATTGAAAAGCAACGTGATGTTCACTCATTGCCCTTTGGCTATGCCGGTCGATTGGGTGTTAGTAAAAATCTATTGAGTGGCATGATTTAATACATTTGAAGGTGTCATCTTCCTGGTCAATACTGCCTCCAAGCCGATTAGCCGGCAGTTCCAAGACTGACCTGAGGAGATTGAGCATGAGCCAGAATAAAACCCTTACAACTGCCAGCGGTGCTCCCGTTGCGGATAACCAGAATTCCCGTTCCGCAGGCCCGCGTGGCCCGTTGTTGCTCGACGACTTTCACCTGATCGAGAAGCTTGCCCACTTCAACCGTGAAAACATCCCAGAGCGCCGCGTACACGCCAAAGGCTCGGGAGCGTATGGGACCTTCACGGTTACCAAGGACATTACCCAATACACCAGTGCCAAACTGTTTGAAGCTATCGGTAAGCAGACTCCGACCTTTCTGCGCTTCTCCACCGTAGGTGGCGAACGCGGCTCGGCAGACACCGAACGCGACCCACGTGGCTTCGCGCTGAAGTTCTACACCGAAGAAGGCAACTGGGACATCGTTGGTAACAACACCCCGGTGTTCTTTATCCGTGACCCGCTGAAGTTCCCCGACTTTATCCACACTCAAAAGCGCCTGCCGCAAAGCAACCTGAAAAGTGCACAGATGATGTGGGACTTCTGGTCGCACTCGCCTGAGGCGCTGCACCAGGTCACCATCCTGTTTTCGGACCGTGGCATCCCTGACGGCTACCGTCATATGCACGGCTTTGGTAGCCACACCTACAGCTTGATCAACGCCAATGGCGAGCGTCATTGGGTGAAGTGGCACTACAAGACCAAGCAAGGCATCAAGAACCTGGCGCCTGCCGATGCAGCGCGTCTGGCCGGTACCGATCCGGATTACGCCCAGCGCGATCTGTTTGGGGCCATTGAGCGCGGTGACTTCCCTAAATGGCGTGTGTGCATCCAGATCATGACTGAGGCCCAGGCCAACGCTCACTACGAGAACCCCTTCGACGTAACCAAAACCTGGTCGCAGAAAGAGTTTCCGTTGATTGAAGTGGGTGAGCTGGAGTTGAACCGCAACCCGCAGAACTACTTCGCCGAAGTGGAGCAGGCCGCGTTCGGCCCAAGCAACATGGTGCCAGGCGTCGGTTTGTCGCCGGATCGCATGCTGCAGGGCCGTGTATTCGCTTACGCCGATGCGCACCGCTACCGTATCGGCACTAACCATCAGCACCTGCCAGTGAATGCTCCACGCAGTCCGGTCAACACCTATCAGCGTGACGGGTCCATGGCGTTCGGCACCAACGGCGGTGCGGCTCCCAACTACGAGCCAAACAGTTACGCCGATGCGCCAAAACAGGCGCCGCAGTACGCAGAACCAGCCTTGGCGCTCAGGGGTGCGGCCGATCGTTACGACCACCGCGAAGACACTGATTATTACAGCCATGCCGGTGCGCTGTTCCGCCTGATGAACGCTGAGCAAAAAGCGCTGTTGATTAACAACATCGCCGGCGCGATGGCCGGGGTTTCCAGTGATGTGGTTCAGCGTCAACTGCAGCACTTCTTCAAAGCTGATCCAGCTTATGGAGAAGGAATCGCAACAGCGCTGGGTGTATCGCTTAACTGACTCTAAGTGATAAGCAGAACCGCCCTCATTTGGGCGGTTTTTGCGTTATTTCAGCTACTTTTCTCTGAAAATCTTCACTTTTCTGCCGTTCGTCTCGTGACCTGCAGGTCAGCATGGTTCAAACTAGGGCCTTTCAAGCAGGGAGATGTAGGGCGATGCAAGGTCACCCCGACGTAATCGATTACCTCAACACGTTGCTGACGGGCGAACTGGCAGCTCGTGACCAATATTTCATTCACTCGCGGATGTACGAAGACTGGGGCTTTACCGAGCTCTACGAGCGTATCAATCACGAAATGGAAGAAGAGGCACAGCACGCCGACGCGCTGATGCGCCGTATCCTGATGCTCGAAGGCACGCCGCGTATGCGTCCTGACGACCTGGATACCGGTACCACCGTGCCTGAGATGCTCGCCAGCGACTTGCGCCTGGAATACAAGGTCCGCGCTGCGCTGTGCAAAGGCATCGAGCTTTGCGAGAAGCACAACGACTACGTGACCCGGGAAATCCTGCGCGTACAGTTGAACGACACTGAAGAAGATCACACCTACTGGCTGGAAAAGCAGCTGGGTCTGATCAAGTTGATCGGTCTGGAAAACTACCTGCAATCGCAGTTCTGATTTTGCCGGCATAAAAAAGCCCCTGTCACCGTAGCGGTGACAGGGGCTTTTTGTTGGGCCCGAAAACTCAGGCCCGGTCGCGCGCCAGCAACGGCTTCAGATAGTAGCCAGTGTGGGACTGCGGCATCTCGGAAACCTGCTCCGGCGTACCCACCGCAATAATCTGCCCACCCTTGGAGCCGCCTTCCGGCCCCAGGTCCACCAGCCAGTCGGCCGTCTTGATTACATCCAGGTTGTGCTCGATCACGACTACCGTGTTGCCGTGGTCGCGCAGGCGGTGCAGCACGTCGAGCAACTGCTGAATATCCGCAAAGTGCAAGCCGGTGGTCGGCTCATCGAGGATATACAAGGTCTTGCCGGTATCGCGCTTGGACAGCTCGCGAGACAGCTTAACCCGCTGCGCCTCACCACCGGACAGCGTAGTCGCCGACTGCCCTAGCTTGATATACGACAAGCCCACGTCCATCAGGGTCTGGAGTTTGCGTGCCAGGGCCGGCACTGCGTCAAAGAACACCCGCGCCTCCTCGATGGTCATCTCGAGGGTTTCATGGATGTTCTTGCCCTTGTACTTGATCTCCAGGGTTTCGCGGTTGTAACGCTTGCTCTTGCACACATCGCACGGCACGTAGATGTCCGGGAGGAAGTGCATCTCGACCTTGATCAGGCCATCGCCCTGGCACGCCTCGCAGCGCCCGCCCTTGACGTTGAAGGAGAAGCGCCCTGGCCCATAACCCCGCGAGCGGGACTCCGGCACACCGGCGAACAGTTCGCGAATCGGCGTGAACAGCCCGGTATAGGTTGCAGGGTTGGAGCGGGGCGTGCGACCGATCGGGCTCTGGTCGATATCCACCACTTTATCCAGCAGCTCCAGGCCCTTGATGCTGTCATGGGCGGCAGCTTCCAGGGTGGTGGCACCGTTCAGTGCCGTGGCACTGAGGGGGAACAGCGTGTTGTTGATCAGCGTCGACTTGCCAGAGCCGGATACACCGGTCACGCAGGTCAGCAGGCCCAGGGGGATTTCCAGGTCGACATTGCGCAGGTTGTTGCCGCGCGCGCCCTTGAGGTGCAGCGCTTGTTTTTTGTTGCGTGGCGTACGTTTGGCCGGCACTTCGATTTTTACCCGGCCAGACAGGTATTTCCCTGTCAATGAGTCCGGATGGGCCATGACTTCCGCGGGAGTGCCCTGGGCCACAATATGGCCGCCATGCACGCCGGCACCAGGGCCGATATCGACCACATAGTCCGCCAGGCGAATGGCATCCTCATCGTGTTCGACCACGATCACCGTGTTGCCGATGTCCCGAAGGTGCTTGAGCGTGCCCAGCAGACGATCGTTGTCACGCTGGTGCAGGCCGATGGACGGCTCGTCGAGAATGTACAGCACGCCCACCAGGCCGGCGCCGATCTGGCTGGCCAGGCGTATACGCTGTGCCTCGCCGCCAGACAGGGTGTCGGCACTGCGATCCAGGGACAGGTAATCCAACCCCACATTGACCAGGAACTGCAGGCGCTCGCGAATTTCCTTGAGGATCTTGTCGGCAATTTCGCCGCGTCGCCCGGTCAGCTTCAATACGCCGAAGTATTCGCAGGCATCGCCGATGGGCAGGTTGGTCACGGCCGGTAGGGTTTTCTCGCCGACCCAGACGTGGCGGGCCTCGCGACGCAAACGGGTGCCGCGGCAATCCGGGCAGGGCTGGGTGCTGAGGAACTTGGCCAGCTCCTCGCGCACACTGGCCGACTCGGTTTCCCGGTAGCGCCGTTCCAGGTTAGGCACGATGCCTTCGAACGGGTGGGAGCGCTTGACGATGTCGCCACGATCATTGAGGTACTTGAAGTCGACGTTCTGCGAGCCGCTGCCGTGCAGGATGACTTTTTGTTGCTCGGCCGGCAGCTCGTTGAAGGGCACTTCCAGGCTGAATTTATAGTGGGCAGCCAGCGACCCGAGCATTTGGAAGTAGTACACATTGCGCCGGTCCCAACCACGTATCGCGCCCTCCGCCAGCGTCAGGTCGCCATTGACCAGGCGCTTGATATCGAAGAACTGCTTGACCCCCAGCCCATCACAGGTCGGGCAGGCGCCAGCCGGGTTGTTGAAGGAGAACAGCTTGGGTTCCAGCTCACTGATGGCGTGGCCGCAGATCGGGCAGGCGAAGCGCGCGGAGAAGATGATTTCTTCGCCCGGCTCGTCGTCCATCGGCGCCACCAGGGCAATACCGTCTGCCAGCTTCAGCGCGGTCTCGAACGACTCCGCCAGGCGTTGCTGCAGATCGGCACGTACCTTGAAACGGTCGACCACCACATCAATGGTGTGCTTCTTCTGTTTATCCAGCTTCGGCGCTTCATCCAGCTCATACAGCTTGCCGTTGATCCGGGCGCGGACAAAGCCCTGGGCGCGCAGCTCTTCGAAGACTGACAGGTGCTCGCCCTTGCGCTCACGAATCACCGGCGCCAGCAGCATCAGCTTGGCGCCTTCCGGCTGGGCCAGCACCAGGTCGACCATCTGGCTGACGGTTTGGGCTTCCAGCGGGATATCGTGATCCGGGCAGCGCGGAATACCGACGCGTGCATACAACAAGCGCAGGTAATCGTAGATTTCGGTAATGGTGCCCACGGTGGAGCGTGGGTTGTGGGAGGTCGACTTCTGTTCGATGGAAATGGCTGGCGACAGGCCTTCGATGGTGTCGACATCAGGCTTTTCCATCATCGACAGGAACTGCCGGGCGTAGGCCGACAGCGACTCCACATAACGACGCTGGCCTTCGGCATACAGCGTGTCGAACGCCAGCGATGATTTGCCGGACCCGGACAAGCCGGTGATGACAATCAGTTTGTCCCGGGGCAGGGTCAGGTCGATGTTCTTCAGGTTGTGGGTTCTAGCCCCACGAATCAGGATCTTGTCCAAGATGGCCTCGCACGGCGGGCGTATAAATAATGCAGGAGTATACGGTTAAAGACTGGATGAATATACACTGTCAGTTTGCCCATTTCAGCCTTACATGAAAGCTGCGCGGCAAAGCGCCGCATATACCCTCTCAAACGATGGGACTGGTAGAATCGCCGCCGGTTCACACGAGGTTTTTCCATGCACGATCCCCACAGCGAACGCATGAGTAGCGGCGAGACCCGAGCAGCAAGCGGTCTGGCCCTGGTGTTCGCCTTCCGTATGCTGGGCATGTTTATGGTGTTGCCGGTACTGGCGACCTATGGCATGGACCTCGCAGGCGCGACCCCGGCCCTGATCGGCCTGGCGATTGGCGCCTATGGCCTGACCCAGGCGATTTTCCAGATTCCGTTCGGGATCATTTCCGACCGCATTGGCCGCCGACCGGTGATCTACCTGGGGCTGATCATCTTTGCCCTGGGCAGTGTGCTGGCGGCCAATGCCGATTCGATCTGGGGCGTGATCGCCGGACGTATCCTGCAGGGCGCCGGGGCGATTTCTGCGGCGGTGATGGCGCTGTTGTCGGACCTGACCCGCGAACAACATCGCACCAAGGCCATGGCCATGATCGGCATGACCATCGGCCTTTCGTTTGCCGTGGCCATGGTGGTCGGTCCCTTGCTGACCCGCGCCTTTGGCTTGCACGGCCTGTTCCTGGCCACTGGCGGCATGGCCCTGTTGGGTATCGTGATCGTGGCCTTTATGGTGCCGCGCTCCACCGGGCCGCTGCAGCACCGTGAATCGGGCGTGGCGAAGCAGGCGCTGCTACCGACCCTCAAGCACCCGGATCTGCTGCGCCTGGATTTAGGTATCTTCGTATTGCACGCGATGTTGATGTGCAGCTTCGTCGCCTTGCCCCTGGCGCTGGTGGAAAAGGCCGGGTTGCCCAAGGAGGAGCACTGGTGGGTGTACCTGACCGCATTGCTGATTTCGTTCTTCGCCATGATCCCGTTCATCATCTATGGCGAGAAGAAACGCAAAATGAAACGAGTTTTGCTCGGCGCCGTCGCGACATTGATGCTCACTGAACTATTCTTCTGGCAGTTCGGCGACAGCCTACGGGCACTGGTAATCGGCACGGTGGTGTTTTTCACCGCGTTCAACCTGCTGGAGGCGTCACTGCCTTCGCTGATCAGTAAAGTGTCACCGGCAGGCGGCAAAGGCACGGCAATGGGGGTGTATTCCACCAGCCAGTTCCTCGGTTCGGCGCTGGGCGGCATCATGGGCGGCTGGATGTTCCAGCATGGCGGTTTGTCGGTTGTGTTCCTCGGATGCGCCGGGCTGGCTGCACTTTGGCTGGTCTTTGCTGTTACCATGCGCGAACCTCCCTACGTCACAAGTCTGCGTTTGCCGCTATCGCCCGAGGCGATCCGTGAAAGCGGTCTGGTAGAACGCCTGAAGGCCGTCGTAGGGGTAACAGATGCAGTCGTGGTCGCGGAAGAAGCGGCCATTTACATCAAATTGGACACCGAACTATTGGATCGCGCGACGCTCGAGCAACTGGTCAACCCAGTGCCGACAGCGCGCCCAGCCTAGGAGAACGTTATGGCCCGTGGGGTTAACAAAGTCATATTGGTCGGTACATGCGGCCAGGATCCCGAAGTTCGCTACTTGCCTAACGGTAACGCCGTGACCAACCTGAGTCTGGCGACCAGCGAACAGTGGACCGACAAGCAGACCGGCCAGAAGGTCGAGAAAACCGAATGGCACCGTGTGTCGATGTTCGGCAAGGTTGCAGAGATCGCCGGTGAATACCTGCGCAAGGGTTCGCAGGTCTACATCGAAGGCAAACTGCAGACCCGCGAGTGGGAAAAAGACGGCATCAAGCGTTACACCACAGAAATCGTGGTCGACATGCAAGGCACCATGCAACTGCTGGGCGGCCGTCCACAGGGCGACCAACAGGGCCAGGGCGGCATGTCCAACTCGGCACCGCGTCCACAGCAGTCCCGTCCGCAGCCAAGCCAGCAGCCACAGCGTGAGTCGCGTCCAGCGCCACAGCAGGCGGCACCACAGCCAGCCGCTGACTTCGACAGTTTTGATGATGATATTCCGTTCTAAGGCCACCTTGGCCCGGACTATCCCGTAACACCAGGAACCCCCGCTGGCATTTGCCTCGGGGGTTTCTTGTTTTTAGGTAGGGAAACTCCCCGGCTCTGGCATTTGTCCCTAGGCGTCACAAGATTTAGGCTGTAGCGCACTCCCTTAACCAAGAAGGAAGCCCCGATGACCTGGTCTGCCCGGCAGTATTCGATGTTTGAACAACAGCGCACCCGTCCCGTCCGGGATCTGGTCGCCGCCATTCCCGCAGGCGACGTACGAACTGCAGTCGACCTGGGGTGTGGCCCCGGCAACTCCACCGAGGTGTTGGCCCAGCGTTTCCCCCAGGCGACGATTACTGGCTTGGACAGCTCGCAGGACATGCTGGTCAGCGCCCGTGAGCGGCTGCCGGCACTCAACTTTGAATTGGCCGATATCGGCGCCTGGAAGCCTGCGCGACAGTTTGATGTGATCCTCGCCAACGCCTCGCTGCAGTGGGTACCGGACCACGCCACCCTCTATCCGCACCTGGTGGCGCAATTGACGCCGGGCGGGACGCTGGCGGTG
Organism: Pseudomonas sp. MF5691; assembly: GCF_016405645.1. Lineage (NCBI taxonomy): Bacteria > Pseudomonadati > Pseudomonadota > Gammaproteobacteria > Pseudomonadales > Pseudomonadaceae > Pseudomonas > Pseudomonas sp. MF5691. Next base: position 2,261 of record NZ_JAEKDC010000034.1, on the reverse strand, counting down.
CAAACCCCGGACAACCTCAACGAGCCCGCCCACCGCCTGGCCCGTGAAGTGGCAGCGCAAGGGCCGTGGGCGGACAAGATCGGTGCGGTCAAGCACAACGAGCGCCACGGGGCACGTGATTACTACGAGATGCTGAACAAGCATTGCAGCACCGTCGATGTATGGCACACCACCTATTACCATCCGCTCAGCGGCCATGAGGCGGTGGTGGAATGGTTCAAGGGCACGGGCCTGCGGCCATTTCTGGCGCCGCTGGATGAGGCCGAGCAAGGTGCTTTTCTCGACGTCTACCTGGCGCGTATCCGCGAGGCTTACCCGGCCCTGGCCGATGGCACGGTGTTGCTGCCATTTCCACGGCTGTTCGTCCTCGCGACACGCTGACAGTCAGCCTTCAGGCCTTCAGGAACTCGTCTGCCGACACCACGCTGGCGTAGGCAAAGGCCAGTGACGCCATGTAGGCATCATGCACCTGTGCCGCCGGAACGGTCTTGCCATTGAATTCCTGATCGCGGGTAGCACAGGCGTCGTGGATCACCGTCACGTTGTAGCCATAGTCCGCCGCTGCGCGAACCACGGCGTCGATGCACATGTGGCTCATGCTGCCGACGACCACCAGGTCGGTGATGCTGTGTCGTTCGAGTAATTCGCGCAGATTGGTTTGGCGAAAAGCATTTACAAAGTGCTTGAGCACCACCGGCTCGTCGTTTTCGTTCTGCACCTTGGCATGTATATGGGCGCCTTCAGAGCCCGGGGTGAAGAAGGGCGCATCTGCCGAGGTGAACTCATGGCGCACGTGGATCACTGCATCGCCGGCCTGACGAAATGCGTGGAGCACCTGTTGCGCCTTGTCGGCCGCCGCTTCCACACCGGCTAATGGCCACTTGCCTTGGGGGAAGTAGTCGTTCTGGATATCAATTAGGATAAGTGCTTGCTTGGCCATGTGTGTTTTCTCGTGAGGGGTTGATGCGCCCAGTATCGTAGCTGGCGCATGGCGCGGGGATTGGCTCTACCGACAATAACAGGGGGAAAACTGACAATGGCTGTGGAACGCGCGATCGTCGAGCTCGGCGTGCTGATCTACCGTGGCGCGCAGATGGCGGCAGTACACGGTTTGACCGACCTGTTCGGCGTCGCCAATCGTATCGCCGCCGAGCATCAGAGCCAGCAGCTACCCTTGCTGCGTGTCAGCCACTGGCAGGTCAATGCCGAGGGTACGCCGGTTCGGGCATTTGACAGCCAGCCGGGTCCCGATCAACCGTTGATGGCTGTGCTGGTGCCGCCGTCGATTGGCGAGTTTTGCGAAGAACAGGCGCCGCCCGCGCTGTTGCACTGGCTGCGCCAGCAACATGCGGCCGGCACCGTGCTGGGAGGCGTGTGCATCGGTTCGATCATGCTGGCGCGCAGCGGCTTGCTCGATGGGCGTAGCGCCACTGCCCACTGGTCTTCGGCCAGCGCCTTCGCCAGTCGTTTTCCTGCGGTGCGCCTGGAGGCCGATAAGCCTATCGTCGACGATGGCGACCTGATTACCACTGCCGGGCTGATGGCCTGGTCCGAGCTGGGCCTGCGCCTGGTCGACCGCCTCATGGGCCCGAGCATCGCCGCCGACACCGCGCGCTTTCTGGTGATTGAGCACAGTGACAGCGCCAGCCAGTGCGGCAGCAATTTTGCGCCGATCCTCGGCCATGGCGACGCGGCCATTCTCAAGGTCCAGCACGCGTTACAGGCCAGTGGCGCGGTGGATGTCTCCCTCGCGGCGATGGCTCAGGCCGCCGGCCTGGAAGAGCGCACTTTCCTGCGCCGGTTTCGCACTGCCACCGGCCTGAAACCCACCGAGTACTGTCAGCACCTGCGGGTGGGCAAGGCGCGACAGATGCTGGAGTTCACCACTACCACCATTGATCAGATTGCCTGGACTGTGGGCTATCAGGACCCCAGCGCCTTTCGCGGGATCTTCAAAAAAATCACCGGCCTTGCGCCCAGTGATTACCGCAACCGATTCGGCGTCAGGGCCCCGACCTGAATCCCGAACACGCCAACCCCCTATTTGTGAGCGGGCTTGTCGGATCGCCGCATCGCCGCGAAGACGTCGGCCCAGCCAACATTGATGTTGACTGACCCACTGCTTTCGCGAGCCAGCCCGCTTGTATGGTTAGACTTGTAGGGGTGGTGGGACTAAAAGCCAGCATCTGACTCTAGCCAGTACAGACCGTGGGAGACTTCGTCCCACCCCTTCACCAAAGCGCCGATAAGGAATGCATCGG
>NZ_JAEKDC010000033.1:0-44226 GCF_016405645.1 Pseudomonas sp. MF5691 | reverse complement strand
CGAACTCAGTAGTGAAACGATGCATCGCCGATGGTAGTGTGGGGTTTCCCCATGTGAGAGTAGGTCATCGTCAAGATTAAATTCCGAAACCCCAATTGCGAAAGCAGTTGGGGTTTTGTTTTGGGCGATCGAAAAGGTTCTGGCCTATCGCCATCGCTTGATCCCGACAAATTTGCACAGTTATTTCTGAACCAGAACACTAGAATAGACACCTGATCATTTTGTCTTAGAGTCCTATATGTCCGACCCGGTTGATACCACCCAGGTGTCCGACCTACCGCTGGAGGACCTGGTTGCCTGCCACGAGTGCGACTTGCTGATGCGCAAGCCAGAGCTTGCGCACGGTGAAAAGGCCCTGTGTCCACGCTGTGGTTATGAGATGTACGCCCACCGCTTCAATGTCGTAGAGCGCAGCCTTGCCTTGGTGATCGCAGCGCTATTGCTGTACATCCCGGCGAACTTTCTACCCATCATGCAGCTCAATCTACTCGGGCAGTCTTCGCAGGACACGGTCTGGAGCGGTGTAGTTGCCCTGTTCAATACCGGCATGCAAGGCGTGGCGGTGGTGGTGTTCCTGTGCAGCATGGGCATTCCGTTGCTCAAGCTGCTCTGCCAGCTTGCGGTGCTGCTCAGTATCCGCTGGAACATAGGCCGCAGTTATGGCCTGTTGCTATACCGTATTTATCACCATATGCGCGATTGGGGGATGCTGGAGGTCTACCTGATGGGCGTGCTGGTGGCGATTGTAAAATTGGCCGATATGGCTGCCCTTAGCGTAGGCCTGGGACTGGCCTGTTTTATCAGCCTGTTGATGGTCCAGGTACTGCTGGAGGTGGTGATGTCACCCCATCAGATCTGGCAAGCGTTGTCCGGGGAGGACGAACATGCGGGCGATTGATGCTGGCATTCTGATCTGTACCGAATGTCACGAACTGAACAGGCAGGACCCGGACACCGACGAGCAAACCTGCACCCGTTGTGGTGCCCTGGTCCATGCGCGCCGGCCGAACAGCCTGATGCGCACCTGGGCGTTGCTGATTACTGCGGCAATTCTGTACATCCCGGCTAACCTGTTGCCAATCATGACGGTTAACTCACTGGGGCAGGGCGCTCCAAGCACCATCATGTCCGGCGTGATCGAACTGGTTCAGCACGGCATGTTCCCGATTGCCGCCGTGGTGTTTATTGCCAGTATCCTGGTGCCGACCTTCAAGCTGGTAGGCATCGCACTGCTGCTGTTCTCGGTGCAACGTCATCAGCCGCTTTCCGCCAGACAACGCATTATCATGTACCGCTTTATCGAGTTTATCGGTCGCTGGTCCATGCTGGATATCTTCGTGATCGCCATTCTGGTGGCGGTCGTTAACTTTGGGCGACTAGCCAGTATCGAGGCCAATCTCGGTGCCGTGGCGTTCGCCAGTGTGGTGATCTTGACGATGCTTGCCGCAGTAACTTTCGATCCCCGACTGATTTGGGATAACACGGAGTCGGACGACGACCATGACTGATTTGCCAAAGGCTAAAACCCGCCCCGCTTCGAACTGGTCGGCCATTTGGGTACTGCCGTTGATCGCCCTGGTGATCGGTGGCTGGCTCGGGTGGCGCGCCTACACCCAGACGGGCATCGAGATCCAGGTTCGCTTTGAAAGCGGTGAAGGCATCCAGGTCAACAAGACCGAAGTGGTTTACAAAGGCATGACCGTGGGCAAGGTCAAGACCCTGGCGTTGGATGACGAGGGCAGCAATCGTGGGGTGATTGCGACTATTGAGATGAACAAGGATGTCGAGCAATACCTCAAGGCCAATACGCGCTTCTGGCTGGTCAAGCCCAGCGTCAGCCTGGCCGGGATTACTGGCCTGGAAACCCTGGTCTCGGGCAATTACATCGCCGCCAGCCCCGGCGATGGTGAGCCCACGCGTAAATTCAAGGCGCTCTCCGAAGAGCCCCCATTATCCGACGCCAAGCCCGGCCTGCACCTGACGGTCAAGGCCGAGCGGCTCGGCTCGCTGGACCGTGGCAGCCCGGTGTTCTACAAACAGATCCAGGTCGGCCAGGTCAAAAGCTACCTGCTGTCCGCTGATCAGAACACGGTCGAGATCAAGGTCTATATCGAGCCGACCTACGCCAGCCTGGTGCGCAAACATACGCGTTTCTGGAATGCCAGCGGCATCAGCATCGACGCCAACCTCTCCGGGGTCAAAGTGCGCAGCGAGTCCCTGGCCAGCATCGTCGCCGGGGGGATTGCCTTCGCTACGCCAGAGAACCGCAAGGACAGCCCGCCCACCGACCCGAGCCTGCCGTTCCGCCTGTACGAAGACTTCGATGCCGCCGCCGCAGGGATCCGCATCAAGGTTAAGCTCAGTGACTTCGAGGGCTTGCAAGCCGGTCGTACGCCGGTGATGTACAAAGGCATCCAGGTCGGCAGCCTCAAGGCTCTGAAGGTTGACTCTGACCTGTCCAGCGCCAGCGCCGACTTGACCCTCGACCCATTGGCCGAAGATTACCTGGTGGAGGGCACCCAGTTCTGGGTGGTCAAGCCATCCATCTCCCTGGCGGGCATCACCGGCCTGGAAGCCTTGGTCAAGGGCAATTACATTGCCATCCGCCCTGGTGACAAAGGCGCAAACCCCCAGCGCGAGTTTGTGGCCCGGGCCAAGGCGCCACCGCTGGACCTGCGCTCCCCTGGCTTGCACCTGGTCCTGCTCACAGAAAGCCTCGGCTCCCTGGAAGTTGGCAGCCCGATCCTCTACAAACAGGTCAAGGTCGGTTCGGTGCAGAGCTACCAGTTTTCGCGCAAGCGCAAGCAACTGGTGATCGGCGTGCATATCGAGAAGGAATATGAAGGCCTGGTCAACGGTTCGACGCGCTTCTGGAATGCCAGTGGCGTGACCCTGACCGGCGGGCTCACCGGCGGCATCCAGGTCAAAAGCGAATCCCTGCAAAGCCTGATGGCCGGGGGGATCGCCTTTGAGACCCCAGAGCCGAACGTACCGCTGAGAAATCGCATCCCGCGTTTCCGCCTGTTTGCCGATCGCGAAGCCTCCACCCAGCGTGGCACCCTGATCACGATCAAGGTTGACCGCGCCGATGGCCTGCGCACCGATACGCCGATTCGCTTCAAAGGCCTGGACGTGGGCAAGATTGAAAGCGTTGACCTGAGCCCGGACATGCAGTCGGTGATGCTCACTGCGCGCATCACCGAAGTCCCTGAGCGGATCGCCCGTACCGGCAGCCAGTTCTGGGTGGTCAAGCCCGAGTTGGGCCTGATGAAGACCGCCAACCTGGAAACCCTGGTCACCGGCCAATACATCGAAGTGCTGCCGGCGGTGAAAAGCAGCGGTGCGCAAAAGAACTTCGTGGCCCTGGCCCAACCGCCAGAGAGCAACGTGCAAGAAGCCGGCTTGAGCCTGGTACTCAGCGCCGCCCGCCGTGGCTCGCTGAAAGTCGGCGTGCCAGTCACCTACCGGGAAGTCACAGTCGGCAAGGTCACCGGCTACGAGTTGGGCAAGACCGCTGACCGTGTGCTGATCCATGTGCTGATCGAGCCCAAATACGCTCCGCTGGTTCGCGGCGGTAGCCGTTTCTGGAACAGCAGCGGCTTTGGCCTGGACTTTGGCCTGTTCAAGGGCGCGACAGTGCGCACCGAGTCCCTGGAAACCCTGGTCCAGGGCGGTATCGCCTTTGCCACGCCGGATGGCGAGCGCATGGGCAACCCGGCGCTGCCCGAGCAGACCTTCCCGTTGTTCGACAAGTTCGAAGACGAGTGGCTGATCTGGGCGCCGAAGATCCCCCTGGGTAAATAGCGCCCCCACCAACACCGTATAACCCGCCCACAAAAAAGGCCGCGATCCTATGGATCGCGGCCTTTTTGCATTTCAACAGCGCGGATCAGACCTCATCCAACTCCGGCTCATCCGCCTGCACATTCACCGTCGCCTTCACCGCATCATGCCGGCGAATGTACTTCCAGTCCGCCTCATCAATGTAGATCCCGTTCGGCCCGCTGCCGCCTTCGAGGTCGATCGCCACCTGGGCGGAGACCTGCGGCTTCACACTGGCCAGGATCGGCACAAAGCCCAGCTGCAGGCTGGTCTCCAGCAGTGCCGCCTGGTTCTTCTCGTCGATATCCGCCGCTTCGTCGAGGTAGTACGGCAGGCGCACGCGACCGGCCTGGTCGCGGTCCATCAAGTGCAGCAACAAGTACATGTTGGTCAGCGCCTTGATGGTCATGGTGGTGCCGTTGGACGCGGCGCCATCAATGTCGGTGTGAATGATCGGCTGGCCATTGACCTTGGTGATCTCGAACGCCAGTTCGAACAGGTCCTTGAGCCCCAGCTGGTTATGGTTGGCAGCGACCAGGCGTGCCAGGTATTCCTTGGCCTCTTCGTTCTTGTTGTCCTGCTCGGCACTTTGGCTGAGATCGAACACCGAGAGGGTTTCGCCTTCCTCATACTGACCGGCACTGTGAATGATCTGGTCGATATGCTTGAGCGCTTCCTTGTTCGGCGCCAACACAATACGGAAGCTTTGCAGGTTGGATACCTGGCGCTTGTTGATCTCGCGGTTGAACAGGGCCAACTGGTGCTCAAGGCTGTCGTAGTCGCTGCGGATATTGCGCAGGGTCCGCGCGATATCCGTCACCGCTGCACGGCGTGCCTTGCCCAGGGTCAGGGCTTCGTCGGTACGGTGCGCATACGCATTGATCAACAGGTGCAGGCGGCGCTCCATATCGTCTTCACTGTCGAACTTGGCCACGCCCTTGAGGCGCACCTGGGCGTACAGCGCGTCGATCTGCCCGTCAGCGCGCTGCAAGCCCTGCCAGCTGTCCTGATAGTCATTGAGCAGCGGCAGCAGGTTGTCCATGGAATCGTCGATCGGGTCCATGAACGGCGTGCCGAACGGCAAGTCGGCCGGCAGCAGCTGGCGACGGCGCAAGGCGTCATCCAGGGTGCGCTGCTTGGCTTCCATATCACCGATCTGCCGGCCGACCAGTTGCAGCTTGGCCGACAATTGCTGGACGCGTTCGGTGAACGCATCGCTGGAGCGCTTCAGTTCATCCTGGGCCGCTTCCATCTGCGCCAGGTTTTCCAGTTTCTCGACTTCCTCGGCACTCAGGGTCTGGGCGCGGCGGAAGTCTTCCAGGGCTTTCTGCGCATCAAGTACCTGCTGGTACAGGGCTTCGGTCTGGGTCTTGCTCGCCGCGCGGTCCGAGGCCACGGCCTGCTGGGTCTTGAGTTGCTTGAGTTCTTTTTCCAGGCGCTCCTTCTGGTCGCGCAACGCCGCGCGGTCCGCCAGGGCCTGCAAGGCCGGCGGCTCGATGTGCGAGATGTCGATGGACAGCCCCGGCACTTCAAAGCGCTCGCCGGTGAAGCCATCGAGGATCAGCTCCAGGGATTTGACCCACTGGCCGTCTTCATCCAGGGTGATGCCATGCTCGCCCAGCGGCAGGCTGAACAACGAACTGTTGAACAGACGCATCAGACGCTCGACGTCCTGCTGTGAGAATTCTTCCCGCAGTTTGGCGTAGCTGTTGTTGTCGGCGTGATCGAGTTGCTGCTTGACCGACTTCAGGCGTTTTTCCAGGTCACGCAGGCGTTCGTCCAGGTCCTCGGCACTGAACTGTCGCGATTGCGCCAGGGCGCCGGCCAGTTCGTCGTGGGCATCCTTGGCCGCCAGCAGTTGCTGCTCCAGGACCTTGACATCATCCACCAGGGCAAAGCGATGCTTTAGCACCGACAACTCGCCCAGCCAGCGTTGAATGCCGCTGATTTCCCGCTCCAGGCGCATCAGCTCCTGGGTGCCGCCGCGCTGATCGTTCTGCAGCGCGTCCTGCTCGTTGCGGTAGTGTTCGGCCTGGATCGTCAGCTCTTCCTTGCGTGCATTGGCGTAGTCCGACCAGGTGCCCAGCAGTGAGTCGAGCAATGGCGACAGGCGATGCAACTTGCCGCGCAGGATTTCCCGCTGCTTCACGCCGTTGGACAGCGCCTCCACCAGAGGGCCGGCGGCCACCAGGGAGTTGTAGTCCTGCTCCATGCGTCGTACATCGCGGAACGCTTCTTCGCACGCGGCGATGTAATCCACGCTGCCGGAGCGCAGGCTGTGTTCGAAGGCATCGAGGAACAGCTGCTTGAGCTTGGCCGCGGTGATTTCGCGCATGTGCAGCAGGTTGATAAACAGCGCACGGAAGGTCTTCAGGCTTTGCTCGCTGGTGGAGCGCAGCGGAATCAGGGTCAGGTCCAGCGGGATCGAGGTATGGCCACCCACCAGCAAGCGCCGCAGCTCATCGGGCTTGAGCTCGTAAGCCTTCAGGCCCTCGCGCTCAAGGTTGGTGAACAGCTCTTTCTGGCGCAGGCAGGTGTCGTTCTTCTGGTAGTGGGCCAGGTCCAGCTTGCCGGCGTAGGCAAAGAACTGGTGGCCGAAACCACCGCCCGGGCCGCGGCCGACCACGCCAATCACGTGCGGGCCGTGGGGCAGCGAGACTTCGACGAGGATGTAGCTGGTGTCGGTGGCGAAGTAGAAGCGCCGCGACTGTTCCAGGGTGTACTTGCCGAAGCTCATGTCCGACATGCGCGCCAGGATCGGGAACTGCAAGGCGTTGATCGACGCCGACTTACCGAGGTTGTTCGCGCCATACACCGACAGCGGCTCTTCCAGCGGGAACAGGCCCAGGCTGTAGCCGGCGGTATTCAATAGGGCGAAGCGGCGAATGCCGTAGCGTTCCTTGCTCATGCATCGGTCTCCTGTTCTTCGGCAATGGCGCGGGCGAGGGCATCTTCTTCGCTTTCAAATTCGCTCAAGTCCAGCGGATCATCGGTCTGCAGCAGTTTTTCATCGCTGTCTTCGTCGATGATCACCGGCGCTGGCAACGGCAGCACGCTATGCACGCTGGCTGCCAGGTCGCGGTCGGCCTGGACCGACAGGCACACATCAAGGAAGCGGTGCATCGGCGGCAGGAAGCGATAGACGCCGTTGTCTTCACTGGCAAACCCGAGCTGGGTCATGCGGCGCATGATTTTTTCTTCCAGCTCTTCCTGGGTCTGCACTTCGGCCTGGATAAACAGGTCGCGGTACTTCTCCAGCAAGGAGGGCAGTTCATCGCGGCCCAGGCTGCCGCCGTCGAGCACGGCAATCGGGTCGCGGCCCTGGTCGGCCAGGTGCTCGACAATGATGAAAGTGAACAGCGCCAGGCGTTGCGCAGTCTTGTTCACCTGCGCGCTGGCGATGGCCGAGTCGGGTACGAAGTAGTAGAAACCCCGGGTATCGCACACCAACTCAAAGCCCAGGGCCTTGAACAGCGTGCGGTACTGGTCCTGGAAGTTCGATAGTTGCGCGTACAGCTCCGGGTCGCGGCGGCTGACGTGGTAACCCTTGAACAGCTCGCGAAAGATCGGCGCCAGCTGGGACAGTTCGGATAGATCAAGATGCATAAGGTGTGCTCGCAGAATTCTCGGCTACGTCGGTGCTGGCCGGGAGCAGGGCGAATGAGCGCAGGCTGACCTGGTGCTCGTGAGTATGGTAATCCCGGCGTTCCAGGCGCTCGCGCTTGAAACGCTTCTCCCGCGACAAACGCGAGAACCAGTACAGCAACTCGTCGGTGGCCCCGTCTGGTTCCTGTTCCAGCAGCCAGGTCATCAGGTCGGGCATCGGCAGTGCGTCTTCGCAGCGCTCGAGCATCTCCTTGACCGTGCGCGGCGCACGCTGGGCTTCGCCCTTGTGGGATTTGTGGGCCTTGGGGAAGCGCGCCGGCTTGGGTTCGAAATTCGCCAGGGCATACACATAGGCTTCCACTTGGCTGGCGCTGCCGAGGAAGGTGCTCTGTGGCCGGGTAAACATCGGCATCGCCGCTTGCGGCACCGCGTCCAGGCCCTTGCGCCGGATCGCCGACAGGGCCAGCGCTGCGCCACGGGTCACGGCGTTGTGCCGGCGCGCTTCTTCGCGCAGCGGCAGCAGCAGTTCCCGGGCATGGCGCAAGGTCAACTGGGCGCTGGTCTGCATTTCGAGGATGCGTGCGTGGGTGCGCAGCAACATGTCGTCGTCCACCAGGTGGCCCAGGCGTTGCTGCTCGGTGAGCATGCGCAACAGCACGTTCTCTACCTTGCGCACGCCTTGCTCGAAGGCGCCGTCGGCGTTCACCAGTTGGATCATCGGCTCGACGTACTCGTCCCAGGTCGCCAGGACCTCGGCATAACGCTGGCGCAACGGGATCTGCCGGTCGCTGGTCTTGGCCCGGTCGGCCACGGCAGCGAGGGCCTGTTCGTCATTGGCGAGTTTTTTCAGCACGTCGCGCACGCGCATGTCCAGCAGCCGCAGTTGGCGGGCCAGGTCGTGGCCGTCGCGGATGTCGAAGGCGTCCTGGATATAACCGGCCAGGCGCTCGAGGTGGCGCAGGTAGGCTTCGATTTCCAGGCACAGGCCTAGCCGGTGCTCCTTGCGAAGATAGGCCAGGAAGTCATGGATCTGCGCGTTGAGCTCGAAACGGTTCGGGCTCTTGGCGACAGGCACCAGGATATCCAGGCGAATCCACACGTCCAGCAGGTTGGTGATGTCCTGTGGCGTGCTGTCCAGTTGTTGGGCGGCCAGTTGCGCGCGCAACTCGCCAAGGCTCAGGGTGCCTTGGTCGAAGTGTTCGCACAGTGGCTCAAGCAGGGCCCAGTGTTCGGCGAGGGCGCGCAAGACGCGCTTGGGTTCGATCATCGGAATGGCCGGCTGGTTGGCGAATTAAAAGCAGCGATTGTACTGCATCAGGCGCGGGATTTATCCACAGCCGGTCAGGGCGCGTTCGCGATGGGCGGTCAGCAATGCAGAGAAAGTCATCAACGGTGGGCGATCATCGTCGAAGGGCGGTAGAATCTGCGCTCTTTAGTTATCCACAAGTGGCCGAGCCTTGCTTATCGAGTCCCGACGTCGCGCTTACTTGACTGCCATGCAGGTGGTCAACTGGCTGCCGCGCACCGAATTGCCCTTTGCCGCGCCGTCGCGGCCCGAACTGCTGCAGGCGCTGGAAGCCTTCGAGCCGTTCGACGCCTCGGGTGAGGAAGCGGCGGCGCCGGTTGCGCTGGTCAAACCCGTGGCCGAGGTGCCTGTGCGGCCGTCGGAGCGGGTCAAGATCGAAGTACCCCGCCCGTCGAGCGCGCCCAAACCCGCTGCCGTAGCCGACGATGCCCCGGCTCCGGTGGCCAAGGCCCCGGTCGTGCCGCCACCGCGTTTTGCCCTGCAGTTGCTGCGGGCCGGGCGTTGCCTGTTGCTGGTCGAGTTGCCGACCGGCGAGCGCTTCCAGACGCGTGACCCGGCCTACCTGCTGCTCAAGGACATGCTGCGCGCCGCCGGCCTGCCCGACAGCCCGCAGATCGTCGGCGAGCCCGTGCGCTGGCCGCTGCTGGTGCGCGGCAATATGGACCAGGGCCCGGACGCCGCGCGTGATTTTGTGCAAGGTTTTGTCTCGGCCCGCCTGGAAGACGAACCCTGTGTGTGTCTGTGGCTGATCGGCCTGCCGGCCGTGCGGTTTGCCGGCGAAGCCGACGCCGAGGCCTGGTACCGCGAACTGCAGGTCGAAGGCCTGGGCTCGGTCTGGGCCTTGCCGGGCCTGGAATTATTAATGGAAGAGCCACAGCGTAAGGCTGATGTCTGGCAAGCCATGCGCCGGCTGATGGCGCGCTGGAAAACAACCGATGAGTGAGGCTTTATCCTTCCGCCCGATGACCGAGGCTGACCTCGACGCCGTGCTGAAAATCGAATATGCGGCGTTCAGCCACCCCTGGACCCGGGGCATCTTTCTCGATGGGCTGGGCAAGTACCAGATCTGGTTGATGTTCGAAGGCGAGCAACAAGTGGGCCACGGCGTGGTGCAGATCATCCTCGATGAAGCGCATTTGCTGAACATCACCGTCAAGCCGGAAAACCAAGGGCGTGGCCTGGGCCTGGCCTTGCTGGAGCATCTGATGTCGCGGGCGTATGCCGCCCATGCACGGGAGTGCTTCCTGGAAGTGCGCGACAGCAATACCGGGGCTTTCCGCCTGTATGAGCGCTACGGGTTCAATGAAATTGGCCGTCGTCGCGACTACTACCCGGCCGTCGGTGGCCGCGAAGACGCAGTTGTCATGGCCTGCACCCTGGTCGACTAACACACACGATCCCGGGTGGGAGCAGTCTTGTGTGGGAGCAGGCTTGCCAGCTCCCACACCGCCATGCTTCACCATAAGTCTGGCGCTGTATCAGCGGTTACCGTCGACCGGATCAATGTCCGCCAGCTCTGCCTCATCCAACCCATTACCGCCGCCAATCTCATCTTCATCGACGATGCTCAGGTCCCAATCGGCCGGTTCGTCTTCACCTTCTTCCAGGGCATCGCGCGCGCCGTCTTCCTGAATCAGCGTTTCGGGGCTCATATCATCATCCGTGGATTCATGATCCGCCGTCGAAGCCCCAGTCATCCCAGCCTCGCGTACCCGTTCGTCGGGCATCAGGTGCTCGCGCTCAGCAAGGGGGATCTCATCGCCGATTTCCGCCGTCGGCGTCTCCTCGTCAAAATCCAGCTCCCGCATCGAGCCCATGCGATCTTCGTTGTCATCAATCGGTTCGGGCTGCGTAGCGCCGTACGGACGTCGTGATTCAGTCATGGTCAATCCTCATACTGTGGGTCTTATAGTGTGTGGACAGGCAGGGCGCCCCAAGATTCAAGTCATTACCGACCGGCTATCTTTATAGACGGCGTGACCCGGACGGGCGGTCGTCTGTCAAAGCTGCGCATCATTCCTGAGGCTTTCCCTGATGAACGAACTACAAGACCTGCTTGATAACAACGAACGCTGGGCGGATGCGATCAAACAGGAAGATCCCGAATTCTTCGCCAAGCTCGCCCGCCAGCAGACCCCGGAATACCTGTGGATCGGCTGTTCGGACGCCCGGGTGCCGGCCAACGAGATCGTCGGCATGTTACCCGGCGACCTGTTTGTGCACCGCAACGTGGCCAATGTGGTGCTGCACACCGATCTCAACTGCCTGTCGGTGATCCAGTACGCTGTGGATGTGCTCAAGGTCAAACATATCCTGGTCACTGGCCACTATGGCTGCGGCGGCGTGCGCGCCTCGATGCAGGACCGCCAGTTCGGCCTGATCGACGGTTGGTTGCGGTCGATCCGCGACCTGTACTACGAGAACCGCGAAGTACTGGCCCAGTTGCCTACCGAAGAAGAACGTGTCGATCGCCTGTGTGAACTCAATGTCATCCAGCAAGTCGCCAATGTCGGTCACACCAGCATCGTGCAGAACGCCTGGCATCGCGGGCAGAGCCTGTCGATCCACGGGTGCATCTACGGGATCAAGGACGGCCGCTGGAAAAGCCTCAACGCCACCATCACCGGCTTCGAGCAACTGCCGCCGCAGTACCGCCTGCGTCCGGTGGAGGCCCTTTAAGAGCGTTTGCGCTGGCGCCACTGTTCCATAAACAGTTGGCCTTGCTGGTTAAGCGGCTCTTTCATGCCGGTGATCCAGCCCCGGCAGTTCCCCGCGCCGCAACGGCACGGGAACTGCCGGTACAGCACATCCTCGGTGGTGGCGTAATCCATGGTCAGCAGCGTGCCAGGGCGGATGGCCTGGATCGACCATAGCTCCAGCTCGCTGATGTCGAGGAACACATTCGGATCGCACGAATGCAGGAGCAGGCCGCTGAACCACGGGTCGTACAAGTGGATGCGTGAAGACACCTGCAGCGTGTGCAAACGCCGTTCACCCAGGGCGTGCCCGGAAATTTTGGCGATTCGCACACGGCTGTCGAAGGCCACCTTGGCCTTGATCCCGGTTCCGCGCCCATTGCGGGTGTGTACCACCTCAAAGTTTTGACGCGAGGGGTAACCTTTTTTCGCCAACAGTGTTGCGAAGGGGTACAGACAGTCACTGGCCGCAGCAGGCGCCTCTTCCATGATCTGGGTTTTCATAGCATTCCTTGTCGGGCTGCATCGACCTCCTGGTGTTGCTATGACTGCCAGTCTTGCAGCAAATGGGCACCGCTCAAGGTTTGCGCAAAAAAAAGCCGATATCTACTGTCAAATCTGACAGTGGGTATCGGCTTTTTTGCGTAAGACACTGGCGATAAGGGCAGGAGCCTACAGCGCCGGCGCCGCGACAGACGCTTCTGGCAGAGGGCTTTTCAGGCGCTTGAGCTGGGGCTTGATCGAGGCGCTGGTGCATTTTTCCTTGGCCTGCTCGGCGGACAATTCGCGCACCGAGGTGTAGAACAATTCGCAGGTCTGCTCCTTGCGCGTCACCTGCCAGGTGTTCATGCAGCCCTTGAGCAACACATTGGGGTCGCTGGCAGGTTTTTGCCCCATCCCGGCTTGCCAGCAGGCCGCGCTCAAGTCCTGGCCCATGACTTTCAAGCCGGCCTCGTCGGCTTTCTGTTCGTCGCCGTCGTAGCTGTCCGGGTTGGCGGCGTACCAGATGTAACTGGGGTGATTGGCCCCCAGCACTGCAACTTTACTGTCTTCGACCGGGCTGATTTGCGTCAGGCCCAGTACCCCGAGGGTTTGCCCGTAGTGTTGCTGGATCCAACTGCGCACGGGCGCACCGAAGGCGACCATGGGCAACGGGCCAGTGGGGTGCAGGCTCAGTTCCCGGACAACCCGGGTCTGATACTCGCTGAAGTAGCTGTAGACGCCCTCCAGATCCTTGCCCGCCGTGGAGGGGGCGGCAATGGGCGCGATATCAATGATGGTCTGGTATTCCGGGGTCTGGGTCGCCGGTATACCGTTGGCGCTCAGTAGCGTGGCCCAACGGTCGGTGGTGGCTGATTCCAGATAGTCCTGGTAGTGGGTCAGGGAGTAATCCGGCGGAAAGTGCATCAACTCGATGCTCTTGCGGTTTTCCAGGGCCATGCCCAGCGGCAGGAACAGGTACCAGCTAAATTGCCACTTGCCATCGCGGTTGAGCCGGCTGGCGCCCTCGTAAGCCAGGTCGGCGGTGTTCAGCAACGCGGTCAAGGGCTGCCCATAGCCATCGGGTACCCCGGTAAAGCGCGCGCGGACCTGACCCTGCTCGGTCTTCACGCTGACCCTGGCCCGGCTGTAGCCATCGCGCTGCAGGCTCTGGGTCAGATAGTGTTCGACGGTCTGTTCCAGGGTCAGCGGCCGAAAGCAGATCACGCTGCAATTGTTGGGGTAGGCGAACAATTGCGTGACCCGTTGTGCCGTGCCCAGATCAAGTTCGACGTCGGCTTGTACGACCGTGCTCACAGCAAGTGCGACAAAGGTGAAGGACAGCCTGGTCAGTTTAAACATGCATGTTTCCTTGTCAGCTAATGCCCGTCTGCGCGGGATGAATGCCCACCTTCACACAGTAGCGGCTGACCGGGAAAATGCCTCGGAAAATGCGGTTTTTTTGCAGGGCCTGGCCGCCTCGCTATATCGTGAAGTGCTGCGCGTTGCTGTGGTTGTCCATGAATGTGCAACTAGGCTTGAGATCATCGCGTTACTTGTAAGTGTTCAATGCAGGCTGTGAAGCTCCAGGGCTTGAGGGGGATCACAGCCTCTATAAAGGAATCAGCCTTTAAACGCTGCAACAGGCTTGAAAAGGTTTTTGTTAGGGTTTGACTCTGCAAATACTATTCTTCCCGCCGGCTGGCCGAACGCCGGTTTGAATTGTTTGAATTTTTTCAACGCGGGGTTTTGCTGTGGGTTGACATCTTGGGTATTGCCAGTCTCAGCACTGTTTTGAGGTGTGGGCGTAGTAGCGGTAGGTGCGATATTCATCGGTATGACTCCAGTTGTAACTCTAAATAATTAGTTGTGGTCTCTTAGTTAAGTTGAAGAGTGTCTGGTGCTACTAAAAGACACTGTTAGGTGGCCCGTCATTAACGCGTGGTTCCCTTCCTGAAATATTCAGAGGGAACAACGGCGCTCAATGTCGACCTGGATGCACCCGTCATAACGACGGGTGCGGCGTCCAATGATTAAGGCATTACCGGCGGCATGTACTTCAACGTCGTCCCCAGCGCCCACAGCAGGAACAACACCAGCGGCGTGTGCACCAGCAGCTGCACAAACGAGAAGCCGATCAAGTCCCGCGCCTTCAGCCCCAGTACCCCCAGCAATGGCAGCATATAGAACGGGTTGATCAGGTTCGGCAGGGCCTCGGCGGCGTTGTAGATCTGCACGGCCCAGCCCAGGTGGTATTGCAGGTCATTGGCCACCTGCATCACATAGGGCGCCTCGATGATCCACTTGCCACCGCCCGACGGGATAAAGAACCCCAGTACCGCCGAGTACACGCCCATCAGCAGCGCGTAGGTGTCGTGGGAGGCGATGGAAGTGAAGAGGATCGAGATATGGTGGGCCAGGGTCTGGCCGTCGCCGCCCTTGACCACGGTAATCAACGCCGCGATGGAGCCGTACAGCGGGAACTGGATCAACACCCCGGTGGTGGTGGGCACCGCGCGCGCCACTGCGTCGAGGAAACTGCGCGGGCGCCAGTGCAGCAGGGCGCCGACCATCAGGAACAGGAAGTTATAGGTGTTGAGCCCCGAGATCGCGCTGATCGCAGGCTTGGTCGAAAACTCGTGGAACAGCCAGCCGGCGGCCAGCAGTGCCAGGAGGATGGTCAGCAGCGGGCTGTGCTCCAGCCATTCCCCCGGGCGGGTTGGCGGTTGTAGCTTGGGCAGGTTGAACGCCGGGTCCACGCCACAGGCCTTGGCATCACGGGCCGAGTTGGGCCCCGGTGCGGTGACGTAGGCGATGATCAGCGACACCACGATCAGTGCCAGCAACAGCACCCCCGATTGCCACAAAAAGATCGTGTCGGTGAAGGGGATGGTCCCGGTGATCGCCAGGATCGACGGCGGCAAGCTGGCCGGGTTGGCCTGCAATTGCGCGGCCGATGACGACAATCCCAGCGCCCACACGGCGCCCAGGCCCAGGTAAGCCGCCGCGCCAGCGGCGCGATAGTCCATGCGCAAATCCGTGCGCCGGGCCAGGGCCCGCACCAGCAACCCGCCGAACACCAGGGACAGGCCCCAGTTGAGCAGCGACGCGACCATCGAGATCAGCGCCACCCACGCCACGGCCGAGCGGCCGTTTTTCGGGATGCGTGCCAGGCGATCAATCAGCTTTACGGCGGGCGGCGAACTGGCCACCACATAGCCGCCAATCACCACAAAGGCCATCTGCATGGTGAACGGGATCAGGCTCCAGAAACCATCACCAAAGGCCTTGGCAGCGTCGGTGGGCGCAGCGCCCATGCCCAGAACCGCCACGGTGACAATGATCACCGCCAGGGCGGCAAACACCCAGGAGTCGGGAAACCAGCGTTCGGCAAAATTGGAGCAGCGCAGGGCAAAGCGGGCATAACGGCTATCTTCGATAGGGTCGGCCATGTGGGAGTACCTCTTGTAGTTATTATGCAAGCGTCGGGGTGTTGGCAAGGTATCGCTGCATCTTGGCCCACGGCTATTTATTTGGGAATGTTGTTATTTTCATGGATCAATGAGTAAAACGAATATATCGGCGGCGATTGCCAGGATCCGGTTCAGCTCATAACCTGCACGCCATTTTGTTTGTCTGCCGAGCCTCTTCATGACTGCCACCGCTTATCCACAGGCGCAGCGTTTTTCCCGCTCCGACTACAAAACCCTGGGGCTGGCTGCCCTGGGCGGTGCCCTGGAAATCTACGACTTCATCATTTTCGTATTTTTCGCCCTGACCCTGAGCCAACTGTTCTTCCCCCCGGAAATGCCCGAATGGCTGCGCCTGTTGCAGAGCTTCGGGATTTTTGTCACCGGCTATCTGGCGCGGCCACTGGGCGGGATCCTGATGGCGCACTTTGCCGATCACCTGGGGCGCAAGCGCGTGTTCAGCCTGAGTATCCTGATGATGGCCTTGCCGTGCCTGCTGATCGGGATCATGCCGACCTACGCGCAAATCGGCTATTTCGCCCCCCTGATTTTGCTGGCGCTGCGCGTCCTGCAGGGCGCGGCAGTGGGGGGTGAAGTGCCCAGCGCCTGGGTGTTTGTCGCCGAGCACGCGCCCGCCGGCCATCGCGGTTATGCCTTGGGGTTCCTGCAGGCCGGGCTGACCTTCGGTTACCTGCTGGGGGCCTTGACTGCGACATTGCTGGCGCAGATGTTCACCCCTGAACAGATCCTCGATTACGCCTGGCGCTTTCCGTTCCTGCTGGGCGGTGTGTTTGGCGTGATCGGCGTGTGGCTGCGGCGTTGGCTGAGTGAAACCCCGGTGTTCCTGGCCATGCAGGCGCGCCGCCAGGCCGACGCCGAACTACCGCTGCGCACGGTGTTGCGTGACCACCGCCAGGCATTGCTGCCGGCCATGTTGCTGACCTGTGTGCTCACCTCAGCGGTGGTGGTGCTGGTGGTGATCACGCCGACCATGATGCAGAAAACCTTCGGCATGAGCCCCAGCCACACCTTCGCCCTGAGTGCATTGGGCATCGTTTTCCTGAACATCGGTTGTGTGCTGGCCGGCCTGTTGGTGGACCGCATCGGCGCCTGGCGCGCGGTGCTGGTCTACAGCCTGCTGTTGCCGGTGGGCATTGCCGTGCTCTACGCCAGCCTGATTGCCGGCGGCGTGTGGCTGGGCGCGGCCTATGCCATCGCGGGGTTGAGTTGCGGGGTGGTGGGTGCGGTGCCCTCGGTGATGGTCAGCCTGTTTCCGGCACCGGTGCGCGTGTCGGGGATTTCCTTTACCTACAACATTGCCTACGCGCTGTGGGCGAGTACCACGCCGTTGATGCTGATCGCCTTGATGCCCACCAGCCCGTGGATCTGCGTTTTCTACTGTGTGGTGATGGGCGCGGTGGGCGTGGCCAGCGCATTGCGGTTTAGCCGGCGCCCGGTTTTTTAAAGCCGCCGCATTCCCCCTGTGGGAACGGGCTTGCCCGAATGCCGATCAGTTAAGCGAACGCAATGCTCACAGCAGTGAAGATCAAATGTGGGAGCGGGCTTGTCGGATCGCCGCATCGCCGCGAAGACGTCGGCCCAGCCAACATTGATGTTGACTGACCCACTGCTTTCGCGAGCAAGCCCGCTCCCCCATGTGGTTAACACCCCGCTGGCAGCGTTATGACAATTGTGAAATCCATACCAAAGGTTTCCCCTTATCGCTCTATGATCAGCGCACATCCCCCCACGAGGACATGCCATGAGCGCAGGACACAGCCACGCCACCGTACGCGCCGGTCATGAACGCAAGTTATGGATGGCCCTGGGCCTGACCGGCAGTTTCATGATTGCCGAAGTGATCGGCGCCTTTGTCACCGGCAGCCTGGCGCTGTTGTCCGACGCCGCCCATATGATGACCGACGCCCTGGCCCTGGCCATTTCCCTGGTGGCCATCCAGGTGGCCAAGCGCGCTGCGGACCGCAAGCGCACCTTTGGCTATGCGCGCTTCGAAATCCTCGCCGCCGCGTTCAACGCATTGCTGCTGTTCGGGGTGGCGTTCTACATCCTCTATGAGGCTTACCTGCGCCTGCAGGCACCGGCCGAAATCCAGTCCACCGGCATGCTGGTGATTGCCGTGCTCGGCCTGATCGTCAACCTGATTTCCATGCGCCTGCTCAGCGCGGCCAGTGGCGAGAGCCTGAACGTCAAGGGCGCCTACCTGGAGGTCTGGAGCGATATGCTCGGCTCTATCGGGGTGATCATTGCCGCCGTGCTGATCATGTTCACCGGGTGGGGCTGGGTCGACTCGGTGGTGGCCGCCGCGATTGGTTTTTGGGTGGTGCCGCGAACCTGGACACTGCTCAAGGCCAGCATGAACGTGCTGCTGCAAGGTGTGCCGGACGGCATTGATATCGACGCGGTAGAGCAGGCCATTCACGCGGTGCCTGGGGTCAGGGAGGTGCATGACTTGCACATCTGGGCCCTGACCAGCGGCAAGAACGTGCTGAGCACCCATCTGGTGGTGGACCCGGCGCAGGGCAGCGAGCAACAGGTCCTCGCCCAGGTGACGGAATTGCTGCATGAGCAATTCGAAATTTCCCACGTCACCATTCAGATCGAAGGCGCGGGCTTTCATCAGGAACCCCTCACGCACTGACCGCTATTCGCGGTCTTCCAGCACGTAGCCCACCCCGCGCAAGGTATGGATCAACTTGCGCTCGAACGGGTCGTCGATCTTTGCGCGCAGGCGGCGGATCGAAACCTCGACCACATTGGTGTCGCAATCGAAATTCATGTCCCACACAAACGAGATGATTTGCGTGCGTGACAGCACCACGCCGCTCTGGCGCATCAGCAGGTGCAGCAAGGCAAACTCCTTGGTGGTCAGGTCGATCCGCTGGCTGCCGCGAAAGGCCCGGTGGCGACCCTGGTCCAGTTCCAGATCGGCCACCCGCAGCACGTCCGGCACTGCGCTCTCGATGCTGCGGCGCATCAGGCTGCGGACCCGGGCCAGCAGTTCGGGAAACTCGAAAGGCTTGACCAGATAGTCGTCGGCACCCAGCTCCAGGCCTTTGATTTTGTCGGCCAGGCGCCCTTGGGCGGTGAGCATCATGATGCGTGTGTTGCTGCTCTGGCGGATGCGTTGCAACACCTCCCAGCCGTCCATCAGCGGTAGGTTCACATCCAGGATCACCAGGTCATAGGCGTATTGCCGCGCCAGGTGCACACCGTCGGCGCCGCTGGCCGCGCAGTCGACCACATAGCCACTTTCGCTCAGTCCCTGAAGCAAGTACTCCGCCGTTTTCAGTTCATCTTCGATAACCAGGATTCGCATGTAGAGCGTGCCTCGGGGCAGGAGAAAGGATCTGCATAGTTGCGCGCAGATTAAAGCAAAAGCCCGGAACAGAGCCTTTGCTAACGGATTTGTAATGTTCCGGCCACCCCTCTGATAAGGAGCGAAAGCTACATTGCCCCTGCTTGGATTTGTCCGCCAACTCATGGGTGTGGAACGCTTGTTATGCCAACGTTTTTAAGAACAATTGTGTGCTCTGTAGTGGGGGTCTTGGCGCTGTCCCAAGTGGCAAGCGCCCAGACCCTGACCCTTGAATCGGCCCTGCAAAGTGCGTTTGCCGGCAACCCGGACCTGGCCGCAGCCCAGTGGGAAATCGAGATTGCCCAGGGTGGGCGGCAACAGGCCGGGCTGATCCCCAACCCGGTGGCCTCCTGGGATGCCGAAGACACCCGCCGCAGCACGCGCACCACCACCGTCAAGCTGAGCCAGACCCTGGAGTTGGGCGGCAAGCGCGGGGCACGCATCGACGTGGCCTCGCGTGCACAAGATGCGGCCGCCCAGGAACTGGAACAGCGGCGCAACCTGCTGCGGGCCGAGGTCATCGAGGGCTTTTATGGTGCGCTGCGGGCCCAGGAGCGCCTGGAGCTGGCCCAGCGTTCGATGGCGCTGGCCGAGCGCGGCCTGGTGATTGCCAATGGCCGGGTCACGGCGGGCAAGGCGTCGCCGGTCGAAGCCACCCGCGCCCAGGTACAGCTCTCGGAAATCCGTCTGGAGCGCAGCCGCGCCGAGATTGGTGTGAGTGATGCCTATCGCCGCCTGGCCGCCATCACCGGCAGCGCCAACATCGGCTTTGAGCGTGTCGAGTCAGGGGCCCTGAGCACCCCGGCGTTGCCTTCGGCCACCCAACTGTTGGCGCGCCTGGAGAGCACTGCCGAGCTGCGCCTGGCGGAGCTGCAAATCCAGCAACGGGAAGCCGGCCTGGGCCTGGAAAAGGCCCAGCGGATTCCCGACCTCGACGTGTCCATCGGCAGCCAGTACGACGCCAGCGTCCGTGAGCGGGTGAATCTGGTGGGCGTATCGATGCCGATCCCGCTGTTCAATCGCAACCAGGGCAATGTACTGGCCGCCAGCCGTCGTGCCGATCAGGCCCGGGACTTGCGCAACGCCACCGAGCTGCGCCTGCGCACCGAAACCCGCCAGGCCCTGGACCTGTGGGCGACGGCCAACAGTGAAGTGCGCGCGTTCAACCAAGTGATCCTGCCCGCCGCCCAAAGCGCGGTGGACAGCGCCACCCGTGGTTTTGAGATGGGCAAGTTCAACTTCCTCGAGGTACTCGACGCCCAGCGCACCTTGATCGCCGCCCGCACCCAATACCTCGCCGCACTCGCCCAGGCCACCGATGCCTGGGTGCGCATCGAACGGATTTACGGCGACCTCGCCCGCATTTGATCTTTCAGGAGTTCCCCATGAACAAACTACAAGGCCTGGCTTTGGCCGTTGCAGTGGCCGTCGCCCTCGGGGCGATAGTGTTTTGGCCGGCCACCAGCGTGGCGCCTCAGGCACCGGTAGCGCACGTCGAAGCACCGGAGGAAGAAGAGGAAGAGGGTGTGCTGGTGCTCAATGAACAGCAGATCCAGGCCGCCGGCATTCAACTGGCCAAGGCCCAACCCCGGCAAATCAGCAGCGTGCTGTCGTTGCCGGGCGAGGTGCGATTCGATGAAGACCGCACCTCGCATATCGTGCCCCGTGCAGCGGGTGTGGTGGAGTCGGTCAGGGTCAACCTTGGTCAGAAGGTCAAGCAGGGCGAGCTATTGGCGGTGATCGCCAGCCAGCAGATTTCCGATCAGCGCAGTGAGTTGGCCGCCAGCGAACGCCGGGTCGAGCTGGCCCGCACCACCTTCCAGCGTGAGCGCCAGTTATGGCAGGACAAAATCTCTGCCGAACAGGATTACCTGCTGGCCCGCCAGACCCTGCAAGAAGCCGAGATCGCCCTGAACAATGCGCGGCAAAAGATGAATGCCTTGAGCGGCAGCGCGGTTCTGGTCGGCGGCAATCGCTATGAGTTGCGTGCACCGTTTGCCGGGGTGGTGGTGGAAAAACACCTGGGTGTCGGCGAAGTGGTGAGTGAGACCAGCGCTGCCTTCACCCTGTCGGACCTGTCCCAGGTGTGGGTCACGTTTGGGGTGTTTCCCAAGGACTTGAACAAGGTCCAGGTGGGCCGGCCGGTGAAGGTCAGCTCCACGGAAATGGGCACCGATGTGATGGGCACCGTGGCCTATGTCGGCAACTTGCTGGGCGAGCAGACCCGCACCGCAATGGTCCGGGTCAACGTACCCAACCCCGACGACTCGTGGCGCCCCGGGTTGTTCGTGGCGGTGCAGGTGGCCACGGATACCTACTCGGCGGCGGTCACCGTGCCGGTGGAGGCGATCCAGACCGTGGAAGACAAACCGTCGCTGTTTGTGCGCACTGCCGAAGGCTTCGCCACCCGCCACGTTGAGCTGGGGGTCAGTGAAAACGGCTTCGTCGAAGTGCGCCAGGGCCTGGAGGCCGGCGCCCAGGTGGCGGCCGTTGGCAGCTTCGTCCTCAAGTCCGAGCTGGGCAAGGCTTCGGCCGAGCACGCCCATTGATCCTGCGAGTGATTGCCCATGTTTGAACGTCTGATTCAATTTGCCATCGAGCAGCGCATCATCGTGCTGCTGGCCGTGTTGCTGATGGCCGGTGTCGGCATCGCCAGCTACCAGAAACTGCCGATCGACGCGGTGCCGGACATCACCAACGTCCAGGTGCAGATCAACTCGGCGGCGGCCGGTTTTTCGCCGCTGGAAACCGAGCAGCGCATCACCTTTCCCATCGAAACCGCCATGGCCGGCCTGCCGGGCTTGCAGCAGACCCGTTCACTGTCGCGCTCGGGGCTATCCCAGGTCACGGTGATCTTCAAGGACGGCACTGATCTGTTCTTCGCCCGGCAACTGGTGAATGAGCGGCTGCAAGTGGCCCGCGAGCAACTGCCGGACGGCATTGAAACGGCAATGGGGCCGATTTCCACGGGGCTCGGGGAAATTTTCCTGTGGACCGTGGAGGCTGAAGACGGCGCGCGCAAGGAAGACGGCTCGGCCTACACCCCGACGGACCTGCGGGTGATCCAGGACTGGATCATCAAGCCACAGTTGCGCAACGTGCCCGGCGTGGCCGAGATCAATACCATCGGCGGCTTTGCCAGGGAGTACCAGATCGCCCCGGACCCCAAGCGTCTGGCGGCCTACAACCTGACCTTGAGTGATCTGGTGACGGCGCTGGAGCGCAACAACGCCAACGTTGGCGCCGGGTATATCGAGCGCAGCGGCGAGCAGTTGCTGATTCGCGCGCCGGGGCAGGTGGCGTCCATCGACGACATCGCCAATATCGTGATCAACACCGTGGACGGCACGCCGATCCGCGTGCGCAATGTGGCCCAGGTCGATATCGGCCGTGAGCTGCGTACTGGTGCGGCCACCGAAAATGGTCGTGAAGTGGTGCTCGGCACGGTCTTTATGTTGATCGGTGAAAACAGCCGCACCGTGTCCCAGGCCGTGGCGAAAAAGCTCGAAGAGATCAACCGCTCACTGCCCGAAGGCGTGGTCGCGGTCACGGTTTACGACCGCACCAACCTGGTGGAAAAAGCCATCGCCACCGTGAAGAAAAACCTCTTCGAAGGTGCGCTGCTGGTGATCGTGGTTCTGTTCTTGTTCCTCGGCAATATCCGCGCGGCGTTGATCACCGCGATGGTGATTCCGCTGGCCATGCTGTTCACGTTTACCGGGATGTTCACCAACAAGGTCAGCGCCAACCTGATGAGCCTGGGCGCGCTGGACTTCGGGATTATCGTCGATGGTGCGGTGGTGATCGTCGAGAATGCGATCCGCCGCCTGGCCCATGCGCAGCAACGCCATGGCCGCCTGCTGACCCGTAGCGAGCGCCTGCACGAAGTGTTCGCCGCCGCCAAGGAAGCGCGCCGTGCGCTGATCTTTGGACAACTGATCATCATGGTGGTGTACCTGCCGATCTTCGCCTTGACGGGCGTGGCCGGGAAAATGTTCCACCCCATGGCGTTCACCGTGGTCATGGCCTTGCTGGGCGCGATGATTCTGTCGGTGACGTTTGTCCCCGCGGCGATTGCGCTGTTCGTCACCGGCAAGGTCAAGGAAGACGAAAACTGGGTGATGCGCAACGCACGCCGGGGTTATGCGCCGGTGCTGGATTGGGTGATGGCGCACCGTACGTGGGCGTTTGGCCTGGCACTGTTCACCATCGTGCTCTCCGGCGCCGTGGCCAGCCGCATGGGCAGCGAGTTTATCCCCAGCCTCAGCGAAGGTGACTTCGCCCAGCAAGCCTTGCGCGTGCCGGGCACCAGCCTCACGCAGTCGGTGCAGATGCAGCAGCAACTGGAAAAAACCTTGATGGAACAGGTGCCGGAAATCCAGCGGGTATTTGCCCGTACCGGCACCGCAGAAATTGCCTCCGACCCGATGCCGCCGAATATTTCCGACGCCTATCTGATGCTCAAACCCAAGGACCAGTGGCCGGATCCGAAAAAATCCCGCGAAGCCCTGATCGCCGATATCCAGCGCGCCAGTGCGATTGTGCCGGGCAGCCAGTACGAGTTGTCGCAACCGATCCAGTTGCGGTTCAACGAGTTGATTTCCGGGGTGCGCAGCGATGTGGCGGTGAAGGTGTTTGGCGATGATATGGCGGTGCTGAACAAGACTGCCGGGGAGATTGCCGAAACCTTGCAGAAGCTCGATGGGGCCTCGGAAGTGAAAGTGGAACAGACCTCCGGCCTGCCGGTGCTGACCATCAACATCGACCGCGACAAGGCCGCGCGCTTTGGCCTGAACGTGGGCGATGTGCAAGACACCATCGCGGTGGCCGTGGGTGGGCGCCAGGCCGGCACGATGTACGAAGGCGACCGACGCTTTGACATGGTCGTGCGCTTGTCGGAAACCCTGCGTACCGATATCGAGGGCTTGTCGCGGCTGTTGATCCCGATCCCGGCGCTGGCCGGCAATACCACGGGGCAATTGGGCTTTATCGCCTTGTCGCAAGTGGCCAGCCTGGACCTGGTGCTGGGCCCGAACCAGATCAGCCGCGAAAACGGCAAGCGCCTGGTGATCGTCAGCGCCAACGTGCGGGGGCGGGATATCGGCTCCTTTGTTGCCGAGGCGGAAAACGCGTTGGCGACACAGGTGAAAATCCCCGCCGGCTACTGGACCACCTGGGGCGGCCAGTTCGAGCAACTCAAGGAGGCGTCAGAGCGCCTGCAGGTGGTGGTGCCGGTGGCATTGCTGCTGGTGTTCGGCTTGTTGTTCATGATGTTCAACAACCTCAAGGATGGGTTGCTGGTGTTCACCGGGATTCCCTTCGCCCTGACCGGTGGGATCATGGCGCTGTGGTTGCGCGATATTCCGTTGTCGATTTCCGCCGGGGTGGGGTTTATCGCGCTGTCGGGGGTGGCAGTGCTCAATGGCCTGGTGATGATCGCGTTTATCCGCAACCTGCGCGAGGAAGGGCGTTCGCTGACGGTGGCGATCAACGAGGGGGCACTGACCCGTTTGCGCCCGGTGTTGATGACCGCGCTGGTCGCGTCCCTCGGGTTTATCCCCATGGCCCTGGCCACCGGCACCGGCGCTGAAGTGCAACGGCCACTGGCGACGGTGGTGATTGGCGGGATTATTTCTTCGACGCTGCTGACGTTGCTGGTACTGCCTGCGCTCTACCACTGGGCCCATCGTCGCGATGAGGAGCAGGAGCCCCAGTGACCTTGGGGGAGTGGGGCAAGCTCCCTCACTACAACAACCCCCCAGCTGGCCATGGCAAGCATGTTCAGCAGGGGGCCGGACCACTAAGAGGGTTGCTACGGGGCTTTTGGGGCGGCAGACAGGACGGGGAATATCAGTCGGAACGAGGTCACGCCACCCAGCACGCTGGTGGCCTCGGCCTGGCCCTGGTGCAGGCTGATGATCGAACGCACAATCGCCAGGCCCAGCCCGGTGCCGCCCTCGCTGCGGGCGCGGCTGTTGTCGGCGCGGTAGAAACGTTCGAACAGGTGGGGCAGGTGTTGCGCTTCAATGCCTGCGCCAGGGTTGCTCACGGTGAGTGAGACGCGCTGGTCGTGGCTGTCGATCTGCAATGCAATGCCAGAGCCGTGCGGGCTGTGGCGGATCGCATTGGACAGCAGGTTGGAAATGGCCCGCTGGATCATCAGCCGATCCCCCAGGACCCAGGCGTCGCCGGCCAGGTTCAGGCGCAACCCTTTGTCTTCGGCGCTCAAGGCAAACAGGTCCATGACCCGCAGCGCTTCATCCCGCAGGTTCACCGTGGTAAACGACACCCGCGCCGCCGGATGGCTGACCTGGGCGAGAAACAGCATGTCGGCGACGATCCGCGCTAAGCGGTCCAGCTCTTCGGTGCTGGACTCCAGCGCCGATTTGTACTCGTCGGGCGTCCGGGCGCGGGACAGTGTCACCTGGGCCTTGCCCATCAGGTTGGTCAGGGGCGCACGCAGTTCGTGGGCCAGGTCGTCGGAGAATTGCGACAACTGCTGCACACCGGCATCCAGCCGGTCGAGCATCACATTGATGCCCCGCGCCAGTTCGCTGAGTTCCCGGGGCAGATTCTCGACGGCCAGGCGATGGCTCAGGTCCTGGGTGGTGACTTTGCCGGCGACGCGGCTGAATTGCTGCAACGGTGCCAGCCCGCGCTGCACCAGCCACCAGGCGCCCATGCCGATCAGGATCAGCAACAGCGGCAGGGCGATAACCGTGGATTGCAGATAGGCACTGAGCAGCGCCTGGTCGTCGGAACGGTCCAGGGACAGCAACACCCGCACCTTCTCCCCGGTGTGCAGGGGCATCAGGCTCGACGCGCTGAGGATCTGGTTGCCGCGCCCATCGGTCCAGTTGAAAAAGCCCAGGGTCGGCCTGGCGGCAAAGTCGAGCAGCAAGGGTTCCTGGGGTTTGGCGCCGACGCTCAGCAGCACCGTACTGGCGGGCGACGGGCCGATGATGGTCAGGTAGAAATTGTCGTGGCCCATCACCAGGTCCAGCAGCGAATGGGGCCGGGCGCTGATGTCGCGGGTGTTGAGATCCTGCAGCAGGCTGTGCTGGATCTGCTCCATCTTGCTTTCCAGGCCCTTGCGCGCGAGGTTTTCCAGCTCGTGGGTGAGGGCCAGGTACGCCAGGGTCGCCAGCAACAGCACCAGGCCGGCGCCCATCAGGCTGACGGTGAGCCCCAGGCGCATGGATAAACTGCCAGGTCTCATTGGCGTGCTTCCAACACATAGCCCACGCCACGAATGGTATGGATCAACTTGACCTCGCTCTGGTCGTCGATCTTGGCCCGTAGCCGGCTGATCGACACCTCCACCACGTTGGTGTCGCAGTCGAAGTTCATGTCCCAGACCAGGGAAATGATCTGCGTGCGCGTCAGGACTTCGCCGCTCTGGCGCATCAAAACCTGCAGCAGCGTGAACTCCTTGGTGGTCAGGTCGATGCGCCGCGTGCCCCGGTACGCTCGGTGACGACGTGGGTCCAGCTCCAGGTCCGAGACGCGGAATACTTCCGGCAGCGCAATCGGCTCGCTGCGCCGCAGCAATGAACGCACCCTGGCCAGCAACTCGGGAAACTCGAAGGGTTTGACCAGGTAATCATCGGCGCCCATGTCCAGGCCCTTGATCTTGTCGGCCAGCCGGCCACGGGCGGTGAGCATCATCACCCGCAAGGTGTTGTTGCGGCGCAGTTGTTCCAGCACCTGCCAGCCGTCCTTGCCGGGCAGGTTGACGTCAAGGATCACCAGTTCGTAGCGGTGTTGCTCGGCCAGGTGCAGGCCGTCGATGCCGCTGGCGGCACAATCGACGACATAACCACTTTCACTCAAGCCTTGATGCAAGTAGTCGGCAGTTTTTGGCTCGTCCTCAACCACAAGGATACGCATGCAGATTGACCTCATACTGGTAAGCGGAAAGGCGACGGGAGCTACGCGAGATAAGGGCTGTAGTCCCAAAAGTAGGAAAATTCTGAGCCTTGAAGCTACTTCAGGGTCAAGGCGCATCCCGCGCAATCCTGCTGTTTGGGCACAGGTGCGACGATTGGTCGCTGTGGGCGGGGCTTTGACTCCACTGGGCAGGCAAAAAAAAGCGCCCGTGAGGGCGCTAAAAATTCATCTCCTTCCAAAGGAGCTCCACAAAAAAAGCTTCAAGAGATGAATGTGCTCGGAGTGCGCCGCTCAGGTCGAGGGCGCGGGTGTTTGCTGGGTTAGCACTTGGGTGCCATGGATCTGTTGCTGTTGCTGGCGAAATTCAGCCAGCAACTGACGGGAGCGCTCGCCGCCATCGTCGGCCAGCGCTGCGGTGGAGGCCGCAATGAGCAAACCGGTGAATAAACTATGCAGTACCTTCATCAACCTTCTCCGCAAAAGACCCGTGCCGTTAGTTGCCCAAAGCTACTCGGCCGGTCGATGCGGGCAGTATATGAAGTGCAACTTAACGAGAACGTGAGGCGCATATTACAGTTCTGACAGACTGCCAATTGTGAAGAAGTGCTAGTCAACGGCAAGTGAATGTAAGCACTTGCCGTTGGGGCCTATCAGAGGATGGCCAGCGGGTACTCCATGATCAGCCGGAACTCTTCCAGGTCTGATTCAAAGGCACTGGAGCGCACCGTGGCCTGGCGAATGCGCAGGGACAGGTCTTTCAAACTGCCGCCCTGAAATACATATTTGGCCTCGATGTCGCGCTCCCAGCGGCGCTGGTCAGTCAGCGGGTCGCCCGCGGCATCACGGCGCATATATACCGCGTTGGCGTTGCTGTAATCGGCGCCGGTGCCTTTGCCATAACGGGTCATGAACGATAGGCCGGGAATGCCGAAGGGCTGCATATCCAGGTCGTAGCGCAGCGCCCACGAGCGCTCCTTCGGCGAGTTGAAATCGCTGTACTGGATCGAGTTGTCGAGGAAGATCGAGTCCGACTGGCGCAGGTAGTCGAAGTCATTGTTGCCGTTGTTGCGCTGGTGCGAGAGGGCCAGGCGATGGGCGCCGACCTTGACCCCGAGCTTGGCACTCCAGATGTTGTTGTTGAGTTCGCCCAGCAGTTTTTTACCCTCGTCCTGGGTGTTGTAGTAGTTGAAACCGCCAAACAGCGAGACTTCTTCCGTCAGCGGATAGCTGGCGGCGGTGCCGAAGTAGTACTGGTCCCAGGCGTCTTTCAAGCGGCTGCTGTAGAGGCTGAGGCTCAGGTGCGGGTTCAACTGATAGTCGCCACCGAAGTAACCGACCCAGGGCGAGTTGAGGTTGCCGGCATAAAACGTCGCGAAGCCGTCACGCATACTGCTGCTGTTCGGCTGGCTCATGGCGTGCAAGCGTCCGCCCTGCAGGGTCAAGCCTTCCAGGCTGGTGTTTTCCAGGGTCACGCCGCGAAAGCTTTCCGGCAGCAGGCGTGAGTCGCCGTAATGCACCACCGGGGTTTGTGGAAAGACATCGCCGACTTTGACCACCGTATCCAACAGGCGCATTTTTACGGCACCGCCGAGTTTGCTGTAGTCGTCTTCAGGGCGATTGTCGCTGTCCACCGGCAACATGTCGAAGGAACCCCGGCCGCCGCTGCGCCCGGTGCCGGAGTCGAGCTTCAAGCCATACATCGCAAAGGCATCCAGGCCAAACCCTACAGTGCCTTGGGTGAACCCGGACTCGAACTTGCCGATCAGGCCCTGGGCCCACGCCTCTGAGTAGCCGTTGCCGGTCGGGCTGGACTGGCCTTTGCGGTCATCGCGGTTGAAGTAAAAGTTGCGTGCCAGCACGTTCAACGTACTGCCTTCGATAAAACCCTCGGGTTTATCTCCTGCGGCCATGCCCGCCAGCGGTGCAGCGCTGGCCAGTGCCGCAATGATGGAAAGGGAAAGTGTGCGGTTAGTACGCATGTATCGCTCCTCGGTGTTGGCAGCTATGAGCTTTTTAGTCGCCTGGGGCGTTCTTATTGGAGAGCTGTCCCTGATAAGGGGAGCCCGGCTCATAGTTGCAAACAGCGGATAACGCCGAGGTGGCATGCGCATTACAATTTTGCCAGCTCCACACGGGATGACGGATTGGCAATCCGCACGCGAGCCCCCTGAAACGCGGCGTTGGTTACCTTGGAGTCCCAGGTCCTGAGGCGGCCCCGTCACAACGGCTGTTGAGGGACTGAAAAAATAGTTGAGTCGAACACTCAAGCCCTCTTCAGAAAACGCCAGAAGCGCCGATGGTTAGATAAACCACTCATCTCTGCCCTCTGGTGTTCCTATGTTCAATACCCGCTTGAAGCAGGAGCTGTCCGCTCTTCGCGAAGAACTGTCCAGCCTTCAGCAGGTCCAGGAAAGCCTGGAGAGCGAGATGCTGGCCCTGAGCCTGGACCCCGAGGGCCGGATCGAGTCGGTCAACCAGAACTTCCTCGACGAAATGCTCTACAAATCCAGCGACCTGCTGGGCCATGCCATTCACGGGTTTGTGCCCGAGCATGTGAAACGCGATGAATTCCAGCAGCGCTTCAACAACGCCCTGAGCCGTGGCGAACACTATGCCGGCACCGTGCGCCTGTTGCGCGGCAACGGCAAGGAGGCGTGGTTGCGTTCCATCGTGCAGCCGGTGCGGAGCTCGGATGGGCGCATCAAGCGGTTTTCGGTGTACTCCAGCGACCTGACCCGCACCATCGAAGCCTCCCGCGAGCACGAAAACCTGATCACCGCCCTGGTGCGCTCCACGGCGGTGATCGAGTTTGACCTCAATGGCAACGTGCTGGCTGCCAACGAGCGTTTCCTGCAGGGCATGGGTTACAGCCTGGCGCAGATCCTGGGCAAGCCGCACCGTATGTTCTGTGAACCGCAGGATTACAACAGCGCCGAGTACCAGGCGTTCTGGAAGCGTTTGAACAGCGGTGAGTTTGTGGCCGGGCGCTTCAAGCGTGTCGACGCCCATGGTCGCGAGGTCTGGCTGGAAGCGTCCTATAACCCGGTACTGGATGCCAATAACCGGCTGTACAAAGTGGTCAAGTTCGCCACGCTGATCACCGACCAGATCAATCAGGAACGCGCGGTAGCCGAGGCCGCCAACATTGCCTACAGCACCTCGCTGCAAACCGACAGCAGCGCCCAGCGCGGTACCGCCGTGGTCACCCAGGCGGTGGAGGTGATGCGCGACCTGGCCAAACACATGGAACAGGCGGGTGAGGGGATCGAGGCCCTGAATGCTCAGTCCCAGGTGATTGGCAGTATCGTCAAGACCATCAGCGGGATTGCCGAGCAAACCAACCTGCTGGCGCTCAACGCCGCCATCGAAGCGGCCCGTGCCGGCGAGCAGGGGCGCGGGTTTGCGGTGGTGGCCGATGAAGTGCGGCAGTTGGCCTCGCGTACCAGCAAAGCCACTGAAGAAATCGTCGGCGTGGTGCGCCAGAACCAGGACATGGCCCGCGATGCCGTGGCGCTGATGACCGATGGCCGGCTGCAGGCCGAGCAGGGGCTGTCCCTGGCGGCCGAGGCCGGTACGGTGATCGTCGAGATCCAGGACGGCGCGCAGAAAGTAGTGAGTGCGGTTGGCCAGTTTGCCAATCAGTTATCCAGCTAGGCCGCAGGCCGGCTCAAAGGCAGGAGCTGTGTTTGTCAGGGGGCATGGACCTCGAACAGCAATAGGTCGAACCACTGCCCGTCGAGCAGGAACGCCTTGCGTGAATGCCCATACTGGGTAAAACCGCTGCGCTGCAACACCCGCAACGAACCCGGGTTCTCCGGGCGCACAGTGGCCTCGATGCGCTTGAGGGCGTGCTCGCCAAAGGCTTTTTGCAGGCCCAGTGCCACAGCTTGCCGGGCCAGGCCGCGCCCCGTGAACTCGGCCCCCATGCGATAGCCCAGGGACGCTGAGTGATAGTAGCGGCGGCGCACCTGGGTAAAGTTGATCCGCCCCACCAGCACGCCGTTCTCGCGGATCAGGTACTGATAGGCGCGGTCTTCACTGGCCTCCAGCAGCGCACTCTCGATGGCGCGCTGTACCCCTTCCACGTTGTAGTAAGCCTCGGGCCGGGCATTGATCCAACTTTCGAAAAAGGCCCGATTGGCCAGCTCGAACGCCAGCAGCTCGTTCACGTCATCCCACTGGGGGGGCGTCAATGTCAGGTTCATCCGTGGAAAACCTCGCGGTGGTGGTAGCGCATCCTTTCTTCTCACACTCGGGGCGCTGGTGGCAATGAGGCTGGGGTCATTGCGGTCCGGACCTGTTCTGCAGGCGGCTTGGATTTTCTGTAGGAGCGAGCTTGGTCCTACCGTTTCTATTGGCTTATCGGCCGAGCATCTTCACCCACCGCGAAGGCGGTATGCCAAAGGTGCTGCGAAACTGCCGGGTCATGTGGCTCTGGTCGGTGAACCCGGCGATCAGCGCCGCATCCACCAGTGACTGGCCCTGGCCCAGCAGGTTGCGCACCAGATCCAGGCGGCGCATGGTCAGGTAGCGATAGGGGCTGGTGCCGAACAACAGGCGAAAGTCCCGCGACAAGGCCCAGCGATCCCGCCCGCAGTGCGCGGCCATTTCATCCAGGGTGATGCTGCGCCCCAGGGCGCTGTGGATAAATTCCCGGGCCCGCTCGGCGGCCTGGTAATCAAACGTTTTGCGGCTGACGCTGATGCCCGACGCGTTGTTCAGGGCGTGGGCCAGGTCGAACAACGCGTCCTGCTCCTGCAGCGGGTCCAGCGGGCAGTCGAGCTGCTGCACAAAGGCCTGGCAGGCCCGGTGTAGCCATGGGTCGTTGGACAGCCCGTTGTGGATAAACGGCAACGGCTTGCCGCCGAGAACCTGCTGGATCTGCGCCGGCTCCACATAAATCATCCGGTACTTGAAGCCCTCGTCGCTGCCGGCCCAGCCATCGTGGACTTCGTCGGGGTGGATCACCATGGTCGTGCCCGGCAGGCTGTGGGTCTGGCCGCCGCGATAATGAAAGCTCTGCACACCGAACAGGGTATGGCCGATGGCGTACGTATCGTGGCGATGAGGGTCGAAGCCGAACCCGGAGAAATATGCCTCGATCCGCTCCAGGCCGCTGGCATGAGGCGCCCGGTGCAGCCAGTCGATATTTGCAGTGGGTTTGCCCATGGGATGTTTTCGAAATATGTCGGATGGAGTTACGTTAACTGAGTCTGGGGCGGTTGTCTGCCAGGGTCTTGAACGATTGTGCGCGGCTTCAACGGTGGCAGGCTGCTGACCGCTCGTGGTAATAAACCCTACATTTCAAATGTGAGGCAGGTTATGAGCAAGTTGCGGGTAGGTATTATTTTTGGTGGGCGTTCGGCCGAGCATGAAGTGTCCTTGCAGTCGGCACGCAACATCGTCGACGCCCTCGACCGCACGCGCTTCGAGCCGGTACTGATCGGCATCGACAAGGCCGGCCACTGGCACCTCAACGACACCTCGAACTTCCTGCTCAACCAGGAAAACCCGGCGTTGATCGCTCTCAACCAGTCCAACCGCGAACTGGCGGTGGTGCCGGGCAAGGCCAGCCAGCAACTGGTGGAAACCTCGGGCCAGGGCTTGCTGGAACACGTCGATGTGATCTTCCCCATCGTCCACGGCACCCTCGGCGAAGACGGTTGCCTGCAAGGCTTGCTGCGCATGGCGGACCTGCCGTTTGTGGGTTCCGACGTGCTGGGGTCGGCGGTGTGCATGGACAAGGACATCAGCAAGCGCCTGTTGCGTGATGCCGGTATCGCCGTGGCGCCCTTTATCACCCTTAACCGTGGCAACGCGGCACGCACAACCTTCGACCAGGCTCGGCAAAAGCTGGGGTTTCCCCTGTTCGTCAAACCGGCCAACCAAGGCTCCTCGGTGGGCGTGAGCAAGGTGGCTGACGAAGCCGAGTACCTGGCGGCGATTGAACTGGCCCTGGGTTTCGATGAAAAAGTGTTGGTGGAGTCTGCCGTCAAAGGCCGCGAAATCGAATGCGCGGTGCTGGGCAACGAGCATCCCATCGCCAGCGGTTGTGGTGAGATCGTGGTGCGTGACGGCTTCTATTCCTACGACAGCAAGTACATCGACGACCAGGCCGCCCAAGTGCTGGTGCCGGCGGACATCAGCGTCGAAGCCAGCGAACGCATTCGTGCCCTGGCCGTCGAGGCCTTTGAAGTGCTGGGCTGCGCCGGGCTGGCGCGGGTCGATGTGTTTCTTTGCGAGGACGGTGAAGTACTGATCAATGAGGTCAACTCACTGCCAGGGTTCACGCGCATCAGCATGTATCCCAAGCTGTGGCAGGCGGCGGGGATGAGCTACAGCGAACTGGTCAGCCGCCTGATCGAACTGGCGCTGGAGCGGCATGGGATGCGCAAGGGGCTGAAGATCAGTCGCTAAGCTTCAACCGCCATCGCCGGCAAGCCAGCTTCTACAGGGTATGGCGTATTCTGCCGTTAACTTTGTATGAGCCGGCTTGCTGGCGATGAGGCCCGTAAAGGCGATACAACCCTGGGTCAATCCCCCAACGCTTCCCCTTCACGACGCGGATCCGCGCCCCCACTCCAGGTCGCCTTACCCTGGGCATCGCGTACTCGCACGATGGCCTGGGTGCCGCTGGTCATCTCGATCTCGCTCAAGGTATGCCCTCGCTCCTTGAGCGCCGCCTTCAACGGCTCGCTGAACAGCCCTTGCTCCAGCTCGGTCGCGCCGTTGCGGCTGCCGAAGTTGGGCAGGCCGATGGCGGCTTGCGGGTCGAGGTTCCAGTCGAGCATGCCCACCAGGGATTTACTCACGTATTCGATGATCTGCGATCCGCCGGGGGAGCCGACCGTGGCCAGCAGTTCGCCACTTTGGCGGTCGAAGACCAGGGTCGGCGCCATGGACGAACGGGGGCGTTTGCCCGGCTCGATGCGGTTGGCCACCGGCTGGCCGTTTTCCTCGGGGATAAAGGAAAAGTCAGTCATCTGATTGTTCAGCAGGAAGCCCTGGACCATGACATGGGAACCGAACGCGGCTTCGATGGTGGTGGTCATCGACACTGCGCCACCCAGGTCATCCACGGCCACCACTTGCGAGGTGGAAATGCGCAGCGGCGAGCGATCCGGCGCGTAGGCCACTTGAACGCCCATCGGTTGGCCGGGCTTGGCCACGCCCATGCTGCGTTCGCCGATCAATCCTGCGCGGCTGGCCAGGTAGCCGGGGGCGACCAGGCCCGCGACCGGCACCGGCACGAAGTCCGTATCGGCGACGTATTGCCCACGGTCGGCGTAAGCCAGGCGATCAGCTTCGGCAATCAGATGCACCGCTTCGGGCACCGGTTCCAGGCCGGCGGCTGTCGCGCTCTTCACCGGCTTGAGCGGCGCCAGGGCCCAGCGTGGGTCGCGGGCTTCGAGGGCCTGCAAGGTGCCGAGGATCTGCGCAATGGCCACCCCGCCTGAAGAGGGCGGTGGCATGCCGCACACTTGCCAGCGCTTGTAGTCGGTACACAGCGGCGCGCGCTCCTTGGCGCGGTAGCCCTTGAGATCGTTCAGTGCAAGGCGCCCCGTGTTCTGATGCCCCTGGACCTTGCGTGCAATCTCCTCGGCGATCGGGCCGTGGTACAGCGCGTCGGGTCCTTCCTTGGCGATGCGCTTGAACACATTGGCCAGCGCCGGGTTTTTCAACAGGGTACCGGTGGCTTTCGGGCTGCCGTCGGCGTTGAGGAAGTACGCCGCCATGTCCGGTGACTGGCTGATGTAGCGGTCGGCGGCGATCAGGCTGTGCAGGCGCGGGGAAATCGCAAAGCCTTGCTCGGACAGCTGGATCGCCGGCGCAAACAACTGCGCCCAAGGCAGGCGGCCGCTGTGTTCGTGGGCCATCTTCAGCGCGCGCAGCACACCGGGGGTGGCGACTGAACGACCACCGATCTGCGCCTGGGCAAACGCCATCGGTGTGCCGTCGGCCTTCAACAACATATCGGCCGTGGCGCCGGCCGGGGCCGTTTCACGGCCGTCATAGGCCCGTACCTGCTTGCCATCCCACAGCATGATAAAGGCGCCACCACCGATCCCCGAGGACTGCGGCTCCACCAGTGTCAGCACCGCTTGCATGGCGATGGCCGCGTCAATCGCCGAGCCTCCCTGGCGCAGGATCTTGCGCCCGGCTTCGGCCGCCAGCGGGTTGGCCGCCGCCGCCATATGGCGTTCGGCGTGGCGTACCGTCATGTCCGTGCGATAACCCGAACCCAGCTCCGGGGCGGGCGGCAGGTCGGGGGTGCTGGTGCTGTTGCAGGCACCGAGGCTGAGGGCGGCGATGATCACCGAGAGGCTGGTAAGGCGCTGCAAGCGTAGGTTGAAAAGCACGCGCTGAACTCCGTTCATTTTGAGAATGATCTGTTGTCCCTGGGGTGATGCTTGGCGGGTAAAACGCACCTGGCAGATATCTGCGGGGAGGAGGGCGGACACTAACAGCGGGAGACAGGAGCGTCAAAATCCCCCCTCCGGCTTCGGCGTTCTCGGCCATCTTGGCCTATGACCAGGCGTGGCGCAGACAACAAATTTGTTTCAACCGCATGGGGTTGTTGCGAGATTTTTCAAAAACGTCTTTCTAAATGATAAGGATTTGCATTACGATCCTTGGCCTTTAATGCTCCACCATGGTGCATATTGGCCCAACAAGGACTGTTTGCAATGAAAACCCCTCCCTGCCTTTTCAGCTCTCTTTTCCTCACCGCCGGCGTGCTGATCGCCGCCCCCGTGTTGCAGGCAGAAGAGATTGGCGAGGTCGATAAACACGCCGTCACCGAACTCGATACCTCATTCGTCACCGCCACCGGCGGCGCCACGGACCTGCGCGACGCACCGGCCAGCGTCAGCGTGATTACCCGCGAAGAAATCGAGCGCCAGCCGGTGTACGACCTCAATACCCTGCTGCGGCGTGTACCCGGGGTCACCGGTGGCTTCGGCCCGGTGGGCGAGCAATCGAAAATCAAACTGCGTGGCCTGGACGACAAGTACACCTTGATCCTGGTGGACGGCAAACGCCTCGGTGGTTCCGGAGACTTGAGCTATCGCCGCGACCTGGCGCGCCAGGACCTGAACTGGATCACCCCGAACATGATTGAGCGCATCGAGATCGTGCGCGGCCCCATGTCGTCGCTGTACGGCTCGGATGCCATGGGCGGGGTGATCAACATCATCACGCGCAAGGTCTCGAGCACCTGGAGCGGTTCGGCCAACGTCAACACCACGATTCCCGAAGATTCCGACCGTGGCCAGACCACCCAGACCAGCCTCAACCTGTCCGGGCCGTTGACCGAGTCGGTGGGCCTGCGCCTGGGCGCCAACCTGACCCGGCGGGCCGCCGATGAGGTCACAGCGCGCCTGGATAAGGATGGCGAGTTCATGTACGGCGACGGCGCTGGCGGCGCCAAGGACCACAGCGTCAACGCCTTGCTCGACTGGAAAATCAATGACGAGCAAAGCCTGTCGTTCGAGGCCGTGCATGGCGTCGAGCGCTCCTGGTCGAGCAAAAAGACCTTTGGCGATTGGGGCGAAACCCTCGGCGCTGGCTTCGGTCCTGGGCGGTTGATTCGCGACAGCTACTCTGTGTCCCACAGTGGGGACTGGAGTTTCGGTACCTCGAAGGTCGACCTGTACCTGAACAAATTCAAGAACGACATCGACTGGGGCAAATCCAGCGCCGAAGAGAAAATCGCCGAAGGCAGCCTGAACATTCCGTTTGAGTTGTTGCTCAGCCAGCGCATGACCGTGGGCGGGCAGTGGAAGCGTGAAGAACTGACCAACAGCGACACCCTGGGCACGGTGCCTGTGGACTACCAGGGCGCTGCGGTTTCCGGTTCGTCGCTCAAGGGTGACTACTCGGCCGCGTTTATCGAAGATGAGTTGTACCTGCTCGACAACCTGGCCCTGACCCTGGGCAACCGTTTCGACCACAGTCAAGACTATGGCAACCACAACAGCCCGCGGGCGTACCTGGTCTACCATCCGCACCCGGACTGGACCGTGCGCGGCGGTGTGTCCAAGGGCTTCCGTGCGCCAAGCCTGAAAGAGGGCAGCGCCGGTGCCGCCACTGAATCCGGCGGTCGCGGTTGCGGCTCCTTGAAACCCCTGGGTTATGTGAGCGGCAGTTGCTGGATGGCCGGTAACCCGAACCTGTCGCCAGAGACCAGCGTCAACAAGGAAATAGGCGTGTCCTTCGACCGTGACGGTTGGGAGGCCAGCCTGACCTACTTCCACACCGACTTCGAAGACAAGATCGAATACGCGCCACTGGGCCAGTTCCAGGGTCGCTGGTGGACCATGCTGGAAAACGTCGAAGAAGCGCGCACCCGCGGCTGGGAAGGCTCGGTTCGCGTACCACTGACTGACTCCCTGGACTGGCGCACCAACGCCACCTACATGCTGGAGAGCAAAAACCTGTCTACCGGCGAAGACCTGATCAGCGCGCCCAAGTTGTCGGCTTTCAGTGCAATCAACTGGCAAGCCACCGACACACTCAACACCGAACTGTCGGCGCAGCATGTCGGCAAGCAGCGGGGTGTGGGTAACGACTTCGTCAAGTCCTACACCACCTACGACCTGACGGCGAACCTGGCCGTGACCAAGTGGTTGACGCTCAATGGTGGCGTGCAGAACTTGCTGGATGAAGATGCGCGGGATGGTTCGACGACGTTCTATGTGCCGGGCCGGGCGTTTTTTGCCGGGGCTACGACTTACTTTTGAGGTGTAGCCATGCCCCGCGAGCAACAGCTGCTCGCGGGCTTGCTGATGGCTCAGTCCATTTTAGGATTGATCAGGCGCCATTGATCTGAAGGTAGGCACGTGCCTTGCCTTCGGTTTTGAATCCTAAGTGCGTTAACAGACGCGCGCTGCGCAGGTTCTCCGGTCGGTCATTGGCCATGGTCCGGTACAGCTTCCTACCCTCGATGCTCATCGCTATCGCGCATCAGCACGTGCAAGGCCTCGCCGCTGGCGGCTTTGTGCTCCATCAACCGCAGCCGTTCAGTCACGGCATCAAGGTTGAAAAATCCATCATCTCGCAGCGGTTCCCACGGTTGGAGATAGGTACGATTTTCCAGCAAATAAGTGTGCATTGTTGCCGCATGAGATGCATGGGCCGTGCGCAGTACCAACCGATGGGTCGTCAGGGGATCAACAAGGGGAGCTGCCTTGTTACCTTTCAACGTTCACCTCGGATCATTTGGTGATAAAGGTAGCGATAGAGCCGTTGCGGGCGAGCCCGCCTGATGGCGCAAATCTTTCACATAACTCTTGCCTGGCCATTGTTCGGTTTGCTCGCGATCAAGGCTGGCAACGGCGCGGTTTGGCGCTTGGGGAGTAGCATGGTTGATGGGAGCCATTGTCTTTGGCGGTGTACGCTAGGTGAGTTAGCACTCAGAGCCGGCATGACGATGCGCAAAGGCAAAAAAGCGAGCCGGTTAAGGCTCGCCAAAGGGAGGTAAACGGTCAGTTGGCCAACAGTTTTCCGCTGAGCAGGCTGGTCAGGGTTTTCACCAGCAGCACGCTCAGTGCCACAGTGAGGAACAGCAGGATCACAGCGGCGATGACCACCAACACGGTGCTGTCCTGGGCATGTGCATATTTCAACGCTGCGTTGCTCAGCGCTGCGATGGGGAAGCTGATTGCCCACCACGAAGGGGCAAAAGGCACATCCCGACGGAACACTTTGAAGCTCAACACCACGAACAGGAACAGGCCGAAGTAGAACAACACGCTGGCAAACCGGTCGATCTCGCCGGACACGTTGGTGTAGGCCAGAAAACCTACTTCAAAGGGGGCAATCAGGATCATCAGCGAAGGCACCATGCCTTTGGCCGGAGCGGCCTCATGCACCAGCCGCGAAAAGATTCGGGTGAAGAATACCAGCGCCAGCACCGCACCCACGGCGAGGGCAAACAGGTTGAACTCAGTCGCCCAGGCCATCGGCATATGCGCACCGGTTACCGCGATATCAAGGGTGGCAACGCCTGGAATCAGCCAGGCAGGTACGGCATTCAACGGGTCCTGATTGCCCGACAACAGACGGTAAACCACGAAGCCTGCGAGCAGCACCGTCAGTGCGCTGCCTAGTATCCAGAGAGCCTGTCCGAGCCATTCGTTGTGGGCCCCCGCGACTGCCGAAAGCAACAGCAGTGCAATGGTGACGGTGCCAAAAAAGTTGCTGGCAATCGGGTGGTTGAACTCGGCCTTGACTGCTGCTGGATGTTTCACCCATTTGGTCAGGTAACCCAGGGTCAACAGCACGAATACCAGGCCGGCCAGCGCGCCAATGGCCTCACCCAAGCTGCCGCCGACGCCGTAATACTGACCACTCAAGCGCCAAGCCAGGGCCAGGCCGGCCAAACCCATCACTGAGCCGAATAAATTGATAGGCAGGTTTTTGATCGAAGTTTTGCTGACGGTTACCGTTCGAGCGGTATCGACGGCGGGGGGGTATGCAGTGTTCATGCTAGTCTCTTGATTGACTGAATTTGCTGTTGTGGCTATTTTCAGCCAAATAACCATTGGCTGAAATGGTCATCAGGCGATGAATTCAGCCAATTATTCGACAAGGACAGACATCATGCGTATCACCCTCCTGGCATTCCCTCGTGTGCAACTGCTGGACGTCGCCGGGCCCGCCGATATCTTTGCTGAAGCCGCCAAGCAACTGGGGAACCCGCGTGCCTATCGGGTCGAAGTCATCGGTACCAGCAAGGGCCTGATCAAAACCTCAAGTGGTTTGAAGCTTGGCA
Source organism: Pseudomonas sp. MF5691 (assembly GCF_016405645.1). NCBI lineage: Bacteria > Pseudomonadati > Pseudomonadota > Gammaproteobacteria > Pseudomonadales > Pseudomonadaceae > Pseudomonas > Pseudomonas sp. MF5691. The sequence continues at coordinate 4,805 of NZ_JAEKDC010000033.1, read as the reverse complement.
TTGATGAAACCTTCGAAACATATAAGGGCAAGGTCGACACCTTGCTCGTGGCCGGCAGCCCACATATCAACGAAATCGCGCATGACCCTGCGTTGCAAGATTGGCTACGCCGGCAAGCCAAATCCGTCCGTCGTATCGGCTCAGTCTGTAGCGGTGCTTTTTTGCTGGCCGCCGCAGGTCTGCTCGACGGGCGCCGTGTCACCACCCATTGGAATTCCAGCGCAAGGCTTGCCAAGGAGTATCCGCACACCCACGTCGATCCGGATAGCATCTTTATCAAGGACGGCAACATCTACACGTCGGCGGGTGTTACGGCGGGCATGGACCTGGCGTTGGCGCTGGTCGAAGAAGATTACGGCAGAGAATTGGCGCTCAGCGTGGCCCGTGAAATGGTGATGTTCTTCAAGCGGCCTGGCGGGCAATCGCAGTTCAGCGCGCAACTGGCAGCGCAAACCGCCGAACGCAGCGTGATCCGGGACGTGCAGGAATATGTGGTGGAGCACCTGAAGGCCGACTTGAGCGTCCCTGCCTTGGCCGCCCGCGCCGGTATGAGTGAGCGAAACTTCGCCCGTACCTTCAAGGCTGAAGCCGGCTCGACCCCGGCCGAATTTGTCGAATTGGCCCGCATTGATGCGGCCAGACGGCTGATTGAAGATGCCGATGTTTCACTTAAACGCTTGGCCGATACAGTCGGTTATGCCAATGCGGACGGGTTCAGAAGGGCATTTATGCGCCGTCTCGGCGTTGGGCCAAGTGATTATCGAAAGCGGTTTTCATTGATGTGATGCGTGAGTGGCCCAATGCGCTAGGCATGCCAGTAATTTTCAGAACGATCGGAGATCAGGTTATGACGGACAAGGCTCTGGCGCCGGATCAAGAACTATGGCGTTCATGGACGCCCGCTGAGTTGGCTGTTCGCCTGAAGACCGTCTCGCTCCCCTGGTGCGTTGTCGGCGGGTGGGCGCTTGACCTATGGCACGGCGAAAAGACGAGGGAGCATGACGATATAGAGTTCACCCTGTTGCGAGACGATTTTTCGGAGTTCCGGCACGCGCTTGGCGACCTTGATATGTACACCGCGAAGGCCGGAGTGCTCACTTTTCTTCCCGTGGGTCAAATCCCAGGATTAGACATTCAGCAGGTGTGGTGTTTCGACCCTGTTGCTCAAGCCTGGCGGGTGGACATGATGATTGAATCAGGAAGCCCTGAAGTATGGGTATACAAACGGGATGGGTCTATCCGGTTTCCCCGTACCGAAATGTTGTATCTGAGCAGTGAAGGCATTCCATATTTAAGGCCTGCGGCGATCCTCTTGTTCAAAGCCCTGCACGTGCGGCCAAAGGATGAGGAGGATTTTCACAAGGCCTTGCCGACTCTGCCCGATGAGGAGGTGGCGTGGCTGAGGCGGCATTTGCTGAAGCTTCATCCGGGGCATCACTGGATAACCCATTGATCAACAATTGCCTGCTGCATTGGGTTCTCCTTTTTGAGGGCGTATCGCCACACTTCTGTGGTCTCGATGCGTCGAGCAATAGCAAGCTCCTGAGCGACCCTGGTTTGAGCCTCGGCCATTCGCATCTCCAGCTCACGCTTTACTGAGCGAACTTGAGCGCAGGGGCAGGGCTGCGAGTGCTCGGCATAGATTGCCATGGCCTTTTCGTAGCTGTCGGTGTTGAGGAAATCATTCTCGTATGCGCCCTGAACTTTTGCCCTGCCACCTTCGATCCCAGAGAGTGCAATTGCGACAGCGAGCGAATTGTTGTGGCCGCACTCCTCGACGGGAAAACCACGTAGCAGGATATCCGCGACGCCCTTCAACACTGGAGGTGGCAGCTTCTCAAGGTAGTAAGCAGCAGCGGGCGGTGCGTCGCCTTGATAGTCTTTTTCGTCAATTGCGATCTGCGCCAGTTGGACGAGAAAACGGGTGCAGTTGGCGTGAGATAGAAAGAATGAGTCCGCGATCTGGGACGAGTGCCAGCAAAGAATAAGCAGTTCGCGAAGCGTCTCTTCTGATGGGATGCCTTCATCGATGATGGTCTGCGCCCGAGCTTCCGCCATGTGCTATTGAAGCATGCGTGTGGGCCTACACAGAGGGGAAGGATGGGGTAGAGGTAGACAGCCAGAAACAAGAAAGCCCGCACGAGGCGGGCTTCTTGAGGTGATTCATAGACTGCTGTAGACATCTATGGATCGGTACTTGGTGGTACACAGACATTTGAACTGGTGGCGTAAGCTGCTGCTTTAGTTGGTTATTTTCGTTTTCGTATTTTAAGGGGATACACCTGGGGATACACGGCGCTGTCTGCTGTGGTGTTTTTGGCCCATTTCACGCTGGCTGAAAAGGCCATCTAGGTTCGTCGCTCCATCCCCGACGAACGGTAGCGTCATGGTGGCAAACCCGCTCAAGTGCAGAGGTGTGGTCGTCACCACCACTCCTTTGATGGATCAGTCCATAAGTGGCCCGATTATCTCGTTCCTCACTTTTGAGGAGCCATCGCCACACTCTTGCGGCGATGGTGCTGGCGCCGTGTGGCAGCTCCACCACACAGAGGCGTTCTTGCCATTTCCCCGCGCCAGCACCACCCCGGATCAGGGTAGTGGTCATCAAGTTGCGTCAGCCTTAAGTGGCATAGGGAGGGGCTATTTCCGCTCACAGTTTCTTTATATCGATGCTTATGGTTTTTCCAGCGGCTCAGGTATGAACCCTTGCTCCCTGAGTGACTTGATCACACCTCTAATTAGATAATTGTTAGAAAATCCGATTGTGTACTGCCTCGCGCCTGCGCTTAGCGGTAAAAGCATCCCTTGGTCTACCAGTTTTTTGATCAGGTAAGTCCGTTGATTGCTCGTCTGCTGAGGGAGTACGGCTGCTACATCAGCAGATTTTACGACCTTCAATTTTATTGCGGCCGACAGCACTGCCTCTTCCGTCTCAGTGATCCATTCTCGCTCCCGTGCGAAGGCCACAGCAGGGACGAGTATGCATTTGGTCAGATATGCGTAGTCCGTGAGGCGATCGACTTTCTCCAGCTCAGTACGAATGCCTTCCAGCACATATGTACACCACTCCTCTAGTCCTTCCTTTGTTCCTTTGTCGGCGGTGGCCAGCATTGCGTAATAGCGCTCACGATCATTACAGAATACGGCCGTAGGATTTAGGACGCGGCCTCCTGTGCTGACGTTGAAACCATATTTCATCAGGAGTGCGTAGGTCAGCAGCCTGACCACGCGACCATTGCCATTGCCGAATGGATGTATCCATCCAAATCTATGGTGAGCGAGTGCGACCTTCATGAGGTCATATTTCGGGGAGTCTTCGTGATTCACGAATTCGACAAGTTCCTGCATATAAGCCTGAACCTGGATGAAATCGGGTGGTAGGTGATCAGACTGGGATATTCTGACACCCCCGCTGCGATAGGCTCCTGGCGTCTTGTCGCCTTCACGAACCAGATCGTCTACGGTCATCGCGTGTAGCTCGCGAATCGCCTGCTCGGTAAGCGCAGCGCCTGGCGTCATGATCTGCTCAATGTAATCCATTGCCTTTTCAATATTGGCAACCTCGCGCAATTGATCAGTGTCCTGGGCCTTACCTTCTACCTTGCTATCTATGTAGTCCGCCAAAGTAGTGTGGTTGCCTTCTATCCGCGCAGAGCCGAGGCTTTCCAGCGCATGGAAAAGCGACTTGAGTTGGTAGAACACCTGCGGCGGCGTATCGCCTTCAAGCCTTAGACGACGCAGATGCTCCAGCTCGCTCAGTACATCGACTAGGTCCGAGTCGAAGGAGGGATTGAGAAGCTCAAGGTCGTGGTGGGTAAACGTAGGCATATAGAAAATTATCTCAAACCGGCCGAAAAATTATCTTGAAAAAAACCAGGGAGACCACCGTAATTAACGGTATGCGCTTAGCATACGCTAAACATTATCTGGAATTCAGCCTTAAGCTAACTCAAAAATGAGTAATGATTAAGTGAGAAACCTCGGTAGTTAGCGGGGTTTCTACGGCTAGGACACGCTTTCAGCACGTCGGGATGATGACGCCTCTGAGCGTAGTGATCGGCGTCAGCCTTCAAGTCAGCCAGCAATGGCTGACCTCCCATTCCGGTATGGCAGGTACTTGAAAAACTACCGAGGCCACGACAGTTCCATTTTCCGCCTACAAGCGCATTTCCCTGATGACTCGTCTTGGCTCAGTTCCCCGCGAAAGTGCGCGTCGGGCGTCCTTGGTGAGCTGATCAAGGGCTTGTTCCTCGAATGCCGCCGCCAATGCGCTGGCCTTCCTGACAATCAACAGCGCCAGCTCCGGCGGAAACACCACCTTGTCGGCGGGTAGATAATCACAGTCAATAACGGACACGGCTCTATCCTCGGTGCGCGGTTGATGCTGGCGCCGGAATGAAGCGGGCCAGCAGATGACCTGCAGATGTTACCAGCGGAACGTGAGCAACTACCTGGAAACCGGGGGTTGGCCAAGCTGGCAAGTCGACCGGTTTCCGCTCCAGGGTGAGCAACTCGTTCACCACCTGCTCCGACCTGCTGTCAGGTCGCTGGAAGCCTCGGAAAATACTTGACGAGCATCAAGCACCAGCACGCCACCTTTAACGTTGGAAGCCGCGCATTGCTTGGGCTGCGGGCAACTTGCCCGTGTTCTATCGTCGGAAATCCGTCTAGGGCCTGTCTAGGCTCTGTACGTAAAGTATTGTCGCAAGCACCGCATAGCGCAGGCCAATGAGACCATCGCCGCAAAACTTGTTGCGAGCTTGTCGAAGCGCGTCACGATGCGACGGTTCTCCTTCAGCCAGCCA
>NZ_JAEKDC010000032.1:0-47690 GCF_016405645.1 Pseudomonas sp. MF5691 | reverse complement strand
CATGGCCGATGCATTCCTTATCGGCGCTTTGGTGAAGGGGTGGGACGAAGTCTCCCACGGTCTGTACTGGCTAGAGTCAGATGCTGGCTTTTAGTCCCACCACCCCTACAAGTCTAACCATACAAGCTGGCTTGCCTGCGATGGCGGTGGGTCAGTTGCCAGAAGCAGTGAATGGGCTGTCGCTATCGCGGGCAAGCCCGCTCCCACAGGGGTCTGCGTGTGGTAGAGAATTTGGGTACCGCCACAATTCAAATGTGGGAGCTGGCTTGCCTGCGATGGCGGTGGGTCAGTTGCCAGAAGTAGTCACTGGACTGCCGCTATCGCGGGCAAGCCCGCTCCCACAATGGGATTTGTGTCAGCCGCAGTTACGCCCATTCAGCGCGCAATTGCCGGGCAGCTGTAACCATGTGAATCAACGCCGCTTCCGTCTCCGGCCAGGCGCGGGTCTTCAGGCCGCAGTCGGGGTTGACCCATAGGCGCTCGGCCGGGATGCGCTGGGCGGCTTTGCGCAGCAGGTTGGCCATTTCCGAGGCGTCGGGCACCCGGGGTGAGTGGATGTCGTAGACCCCCGGGCCGATGTCGTTCGGGTAAGCGAAGGCTTCGAACGCGTCCAGCAGTTCCATGTCCGAACGGGAAGTCTCGATGGTGATCACGTCGGCATCCATCGCCGCGATGGACTCGATCACGTCGTTGAATTCGCTGTAGCACATATGGGTATGGATCTGGGTTGCGTCACGCACACCCGAGGCGCACAGGCGGAACACTTCGGTGGCCCAGTCCAGGTAGTGCTGCCACTGGGCCCGGCGCAGGGGCAGGCCTTCACGGAACGCCGCTTCATCAATCTGTACGATCTTGATGCCCGCCGCTTCCAGGTCCACCACTTCGTCACGGATCGCCAGCGCCAGTTGCCGGGCCTGCACTTCGCGGCTCACGTCTTCGCGGGGGAATGACCACATCAGCATGGTCACCGGGCCGGTCAGCATGCCCTTCATGACCTTGTCGGTCAGGCCTTGGGCATAGCGGATCCACTCCACGGTCATGGCTTTCGGGCGGCTCAGGTCGCCGAAGATCACCGCCGGTTTCACGCAGCGAGAGCCATAGCTCTGCACCCAGCCAAAGCGGGTAAATACATAGCCGTCCAGCTGTTCGGCAAAGTACTCGACCATGTCGTTACGTTCGGCTTCACCGTGCACCAGCACGTCCAGGCCAAGGTTTTCCTGCACTTCAACGGCGTGCTTGATCTCGCTGTGCATCGCCTCGACATATTCGGCCTCGCTTAACTTGCCGGCCTTGAACGACTGGCGCGCCAGGCGGATCGACGCGGTCTGCGGGAACGAACCAATGGTGGTGGTCGGGAACAGCGGCAAGTCGAGGCCGGCGCGCTGCTGGGCGATGCGCTGGGCAAACCGCGACTGGCGCTGGCTGTCCTTGGCGGTGATAGCCGCCACGCGGGCCTGGACCGCCGGTTTGTGGATACGCGGCGAGGCCCCGCGGGCCGCTTGCACGGCGCGGCTTTGGGCCAAGGCAGCAAGCACGTTCGGCGCTTCGGGCTGGTTGATGGCCTGGGTCAGCACCGCGACTTCTTCACACTTTTGTACGGCGAAGGCCAGCCAGCTTTTCAGCTCGGCGTCGAGCTTGTCTTCACGCCCCAGATCCACCGGGCTGTGCAGCAGCGAACAGGACGGCGCAACCCACAGGCGATCACCCAGGCGTTCATGGGCGTGCTGCAAGGTAGCCAGGGCATTTTCCAGGTCGCAGCGCCAGACGTTCCGACCGTTGACCACCCCCAAGGACAGCACCTTATAGGCCGGCAGACGGTCGAGAATCGTCGGGTACTGGTCAGGTGCGCGCACCAGGTCAATGTGCAGGCCATCGACCGGCAAGTTGGCCGCCAGGCCGAGGTTTTCTTCGAGCCCGCCAAAGTAAGTGGCGACCAGTTTTTTCAGCGGGTCACGCTGGATCAGGTTGTAGGCGCGTTCAAACGCGTTTTTCCAGTCCTGGGGCAGATCCAGCACCAGGATCGGCTCGTCGATCTGCACCCATTCCACGCCCAGGTCCGCCAGGCGCTGGAAGATCTGCCCGTACAGCGGTAGCAGGCGGTCGAGCAGGTCGAGCTTGTCGAAGTCACCGCCCTTGGCCTTGCCCAGCCACAGGTACGTCAGCGGCCCGATCACCACCGGCTTGACGGTGTGCCCCAGGTCGCGGGCCTCCTGGACTTCTTCGAACAATTGGTCCCAGCCCAGGTGGAACTGCTGGTCCGCGCTGAATTCAGGCACCAGGTAGTGGTAGTTGGTGTCGAACCACTTGGTCATTTCCTGGGCGTGGGCACCGCCGCAGCAGCTGTCGCTGACGCCACGGGCCATGGCAAACAGGGTCTTGAGGGTGGCATGCCCGTCAGCCGGGCGGAAACGCTCGGGGATCACACCAAACATCAGCGAGTGGGTCAGCACCTGGTCGTACCAGGCAAAATCCCCAGCCGGCAGCAACTCGATGCCGGCCTGTTTCTGCAAGTCCCAGTGGGTCTTCCGCAATTCACGGCCGACGGCGCGCAGACCGGCTTCGTCCAGCTCACCCTTCCAAAACGCTTCCTGCGCTTTTTTCAGTTCACGATCGCGTCCAATGCGCGGAAATCCAAGGGAATGAGCGACAGCCATGACAAAAACTCCAATGTGTTGGTATGGGAGCTATTGTCGGCAGCGGGTCATAATGAGACAAACTCATTTTACTGTAGATGATCACGAATATCGCTCATGATCGACCTGCCCCAGGCGTTTTATGGAGACGGCTGAACGTGACGGAAGTCCCACCAACTGGCAGAAACTGGTTTTTTCTTGACCTCGGGTGGATAGAGCGAGCGGACAAAGTTGATATCACCCTCGGAGAGCTCATTGTTGTCCCCAATAGCATCTCCACTGTTGAGCCAGGATGAATTGAAACCATAATGCATGATGGATTTACGATCATAGTCAGATGACACAACATCGGAAACCAACGGCCCAAAATTCGCTTTTAGTTCTTTCTCCCCACCTTTATCCATGTAGGTTTTCTTGACTTCGGACCAATTGATATCCAAATCATTGTTTTCGTGCTGATGTTCATGTTGCAACCCCAAAACATGACCGAACTCATGCTGGATCGTACCGGCGTTATAAGCATTCGGCCCACCCTTGAGGCCGATGACCATTGTAGGTTTGTCGGGCGGTACATAGAGCGAGCGGGTACCCAAGTACGAATGCCCACCGGAAATATCGTTGTCTGCGGCAATCCGGATATCCCCGTCGGCGGCGTCAGTGAACTCAAAGTGCAGATTGACGTGAGGCGCCCATTTGTTGATGTTGGCTTTGGTAAACTCTTCTTGCGCTTTACTCATGCCCATCAGGGAAATTCTTATGACTGAGTGTTGTGGCCATAACGCCGAAGCTGACGCCACCCCACGCTTTTGCCTGGAAGACGCAGCAACCTCCCCCTTGGCAGTTTGATCGGCGTTCTCGTTGGGCAGGTAGTCCGGTGGATAGACAGATAAGTGAGCGTTCAGTTGGACAGTCAAAGTCGTAGCTCCAGCAGCGATGTATTTCCCATTACGTCGTAATTCGGCGCTATAGGTTCCACTGGGGCCATGACAAGGGTTTACGCGTGACGATCAAGCGTGCGCCTGGCGACTAAACCACTGCCTGACCGCCTGGCCACAGGGTTATGGACCCATTTGCTGACCAATACCTGAGTGGCCTGTAGGCCCAAGCCTGCAAATTCCGCTGACTAACCTTTCGATCCTGAGCAAGTGCGGGCACAATGCCTGTCCTTTTTTGGCAGGCTCCGCCGCAGGCTCTGAAAAATGATCAAAACCCCGTATTACCTCATCGACAAACAGAAGCTTCTGGTCAACATGCAGAAGATCGCCTACGTGCGCGAGCAGTCCGGCGCCAAGGCGCTGCTGGCGCTCAAGTGCTTTGCCACCTGGTCGGTGTTCGACCTGATGCAGGAATACATGGACGGCACCACGTCCTCGTCGCTGTACGAGCTCAAGCTCGGTCGCCAGAAGTTCGAAGGTGAAGCCCACGCCTATAGCGTGGCCTGGGCCGACGATGAGATCGAGGAGATGCTCGACAACTGCGACAAGATCATCTTCAACTCCATCAGCCAGCTGCAGCGCTTTGCCGAGCGCAGCGAGGGCAAGACCCGCGGCCTGCGCGTCAACCCGCAAGTGAGCAGCTCCGATTACCTGCTGGCTGACCCGGCGCGCCCCTTCAGCCGTCTGGGCGAGTGGGATCCGGTGAAGATCGAAGGCGTGATCGAGCAGATCTCCGGCTTCATGTTCCACAACAACTGCGAGAACGGTGACTTCAACCTGTTCGACCAGATGCTGAACACCATCGAAGAACGTTTCGGCGCACTGCTGCACAAGGTCAACTGGGTCAGCCTCGGCGGCGGCATCCACTTTACCGGCGAAGGCTATGCCATCGACGCGTTCTGCCAGCGCCTCAAGGCCTTCTCGCAGAAGTACGACGTGCAGGTGTACCTGGAACCCGGCGAAGCAGCGATCACCAACAGCGCCTCCCTGGAAGTGACCGTGCTCGACACTCTGTACAACGGCAAAAACCTCGCCGTGGTCGACAGCTCCATCGAAGCCCACCTGCTGGACCTGCTGATCTATCGCCTCAACGCCAAACTGGCGCCAAGCGATGGCGAACACACCTACATGGTGTGCGGCAAGTCGTGCCTGGCCGGTGATATCTTCGGCGAATATCAATTTGATCAGCCGCTGGCCATCGGCGATCGACTGTCGTTCATCGACACGGCAGGCTACACCATGGTCAAGAAAAACTGGTTCAACGGCCTGAAAATGCCGTCCATCGTAGTGAAACAACTCGACGGTACAGTCGAAGTGGTTCGTGAATTTGGTTACGACGACTACCTGTCCAGCCTTTCGTAAAGCGGACAGATAAAGGAGAGATAAAGCAATTGAAAAAGAACGTTCTTATCATTGGTGCAGGAGGTGTCGCCAAGGTGGTGGCCCACAAGTGCGCGCAGCACAACGACGAACTCGGTCGTATTGCTATCGCGTCGCGCAACATCTCCAAATGCCAGGCCATCATCGACAGCGTCAAGGCCAAGGGTAGCCTCAAGGTACCCGCGCAGATCCAGGCCTTTGCCCTGAACGCCCTGGACGTGGAAGCGACCAAGGCACTGATCCGCGAAACCGAATCGCAGATCGTCATCAACGTCGGCTCCGCCTTCCTCAACATGTCGGTACTGCGTGCCTGCATCGATACCGGCGTGGCTTACCTCGACACCGCCATCCACGAAGAGCCGGGCAAGGTCTGCGAGACCCCGCCGTGGTACGGCAACTACGAGTGGAACCACCTGGAGGAATGCAAGCAGAAGAACATCACTGCGATCCTCGGTGTGGGTTTTGACCCAGGAGTGGTCAACGCCTATGCGGCGCTGGCGCAACAACAGCATTTTGACCGCATTGATTCGATCGACATTCTCGACGTCAATGCCGGCAGCCACGGCAAATATTTCGCCACCAATTTCGACCCGGAAATCAACTTCCGCGAATTCACCGGGCAGGTGTGGAGCTGGCAGAACAGCCAGTGGACCAGCAACACCATGTTCGAAGTAAAACGTACCGACGACCTGCCGGTAGTGGGTTCACAGAACCTGTACCTGACCGGCCACGATGAAGTGCACTCGTTGTCGAAAAACCTCGACGTGCCCAACGTGCGGTTCTGGATGAGCTTTGGCGAACACTACATCAATGTGTTCACCGTACTGAACAACCTCGGCCTGCTCTCCGAGAAACCGGTCACCACCGCCGAAGGCCTGGAAGTGGTGCCTTTGAAACTGGTCAAGGCCGTGCTGCCTGACCCGTCCTCGTTGGCACCGGGCTACACCGGCAAGACCTGCATCGGCGACCTGGTCAAGGGCACCAAGGATGGCCAGCCACGCGAGCTGTTCATCTACAACGTGGCCGACCACGAAGACGCCTTTGCCGAAACCGAAAGCCAGGGCATCTCCTACACCGCCGGCGTACCACCGGTAGCCGCTGCGCTGCTGGTGGCCCGTGGCGAGTGGGACGTGCAACGCATGGCCAACGTTGAAGAACTGCCAGCCGAGCCGTTCCTCAAGGCACTGGACGTGATGGGCCTGCCGACCCGTATCAAGGACGAAAAAGGCGACCGCGCCTGGGATGCTATCGCCTGATAGCGTCTTGATTGACGGATCGCTCCCACGTCCTGTGGGAGCGATCAAAAACATTGCCCGGATCGTTGCATGGGCGGATATCAATGTTGCCAGTGCCTAAGCTATCGCAGGCAAGCCAGCTCCCACAGGGTTTATCGGTGTTTGCAGGATCTGCGCACATTCACGTGGGCGTCCTACAGCGAACTCGTCATGCCAGCTGGCCCAAATTAATGTGGGAGCTGTCGAGCCCCAGCGAGGCTGCGATGGCGGCAGTATTGCTGGCATTGATGCTGGCTGACCCACCGCTATCGTAGCCTCGCTAAAGCTCGACAACTCCCACAGGGTTTATCGGTGTTTGCGAGATCTGCGTCTTTGAACGCTGGAGCTCTGGAGCGAGCACGCTATTAACGCTGCCCCAAAACAATGTGGGAGCTGTCGAGCCCCAGCGAGGCTGCGATGGCGGCAGTACTGCTGGCATTGATGCTGGCTGACCCACCGCTATCGTAGCCTCGCTAAAGCTCGACAACTCCCACAGGGTTTATCGGTGTTTGCGAGATCTGCGTCTTTGAACGCTGGGGCTCTGGAGCGAGCACGCTATTAACGCTGCCCCAAAACAATGTGGGAGCTGTCGAGCCCCAGCGAGGCTGCGATGGCGGCAGTATTGCTGGCATTGATATTGGCTGACCCACCGCTATCGTAGCCTCGCTAAAGCTCGACAACTCCCACAGGGTTTATTGGTGTTTGTGGGATCTGCGCACCTTAACGCGGGCGTCCTACAGCGAACACGCAATGCCAGCTGACCCAAATTAATGTGGGAGCTGTCGAGCCCCAGCGAGGCTGCGATGGCGGCGGTACTGCTGGCATTGATATTGGCTGACCCACCGCTATCGTAGCCTCGCTAAAGCTCGACAACTCCCACAGGGTTTATCGGTGTTTGTGGGATGTGCGCACCTTAACGCGGGCGTCCTAAAGCGAACACGCAATGCCATCTGGCCCAAATTAATGTGGGAGCTGTCGAGCCCCAGCGAGGCGGCGATGGCGGCAGTATTGCTGGCATTGATGTTGGCTGACCCACCGCTATCGTAGCCTCGCTAAAGCTCGACAACTCCCACAGGGTTTGTCGGTGTTTGCGGGATCTGCGCACCTTAATGCTGGCGTCCTACAGCGAACACGCAATGCCATCTGGCCCAAATCAATGTGGGAGCTGTCGAGCTCCAGCGAGGCTGCGATGGCGGCGGTACTGCTGGCATTGATGCTGGCTGACCCACCGCTATCGTAGCCTCGCTAAAGCTCGACAACTCCCACAGGGTTTATTGGTGTTTGTGGGATCTGCGCACCTTAACGCTGGCGCACCAGATGCTTCCTACATCCGTTTCAGGTTGTCCCTCGGAAAGGTGCTGACTAACCTTCCCGTTGCCGCTGCCAAATCAGCGGCCGGATTTGACCGTCCGACCAAACCAGTACGCTACAGCACCCCAGACCTATTTCAGGCGTTTTTCTTATGTCTGATGTATCGTGTCGCGGCAGCTGTGCGCGGGATACCTTCGGGTATGCCGGAATCACTGGTTTCCGGTCGGTCAACCCGCGTACAGCTGCCACCCTACTCGTTTGACCGCGAACGGTGGCAGCTCCACCTACCAGGAGCTTCACCATGATCAAACACAGCCCCAACCCCCCACCCAGCTACGATGCCAGTCTTCTGCGCGATGCGGTGGATCGTGCGATCAACCACTATCTGCACCCCGAGCCCCCCACCCCAACCGCTCAACCCAGCGACCCGGCGTCAGCAGCATTATTTACCGTGCGCACCGACCTGGACGCCGAAACCCTGCTGATCAATGCCTCGCAAGACCTGGCGTCGATCAACGTGATCGCCACGCACCTGGCCTTTGAAGTCGACGGTACGCACCGCAGCGTGGCGCTGGGCCTTTGCCGGATGCTCGAAGGCGTGCAGCTAATGGTCGACCAGGCGCTGGATGGCTGCGCACAACCGGCCCTGTAGAGCTGGAATGCCGTTTTATGTAGGAGCGAGCTCGCTCCTACAACTACCGGTTGTTGCACCCCCCCTCGCACAAAAGGTAGTATTGAGAACGATTCACAATACCACCCTGAGAAAGTCGACCCGTGCAGTCACCTCCAATCCGCAAGCTGGGCTTCTTTTTCAACGACCATCACCGTTGGCTGCTGCAACATATCCAGCATCGCGTGCGTAACCATGCCGATGCCGAAGACACCGCCGCCGATACCTTCTGCCAGATGCTCGCCGCCCGGGTCGACCCCGACAGCATCGAGCAACCCCGGGCCTATCTCTCGACCATTGCACGCCGGCTGATTTTTGATCGTTACCGCCGTAGCCGTCTGGAAACCGCCTACCTGGAACGCCTGGCCGCTGCCCCCGAAGCCTTGGCGCCCTCCCCCGAAGACCAATTGCAACTGATCCAGGCCCTGGTGGCGATTGACCGTGCCCTCGACGGCTTGCCGCTGATCGTCAAGGCCACGTTCCTTTATAGCCAGCTGGACGGCATGAGTTACGTGGCGATTGCGCGCAAGTTGCAGTTGTCCGAGCGCACCGTCAGCCGCTACATGAAACAGGCCCTGCGCCAGTGCTACCTGGCCGAGCTGGCCCCGTGAGCAAGGCGCGCCTGGACCCGGTCAGCGAGCAGGCCATCGACTGGATGGTGCGCCTGCGCGCCGGCAAACCGGATGCGCGGATGCAGGAGCGCTTCAATGCCTGGCTGGCCCTGGACCCGGCTCACGCCCAGGCCTGGGCCCGTTTGCAGGAGCGCCTGGGCGGCTCGTGGAACACCCTGCGCACCCTCGAAAAACGCCTGCCCGGTGAAGCGCGGCAAGTGCTGTTGCAGCCCCATGGTTCGCGGCGTGACGTGCTGCGCGCCATCGGCGGCCTGGGACTGCTGGGCGGCGGCCTATGGCTGGCGGCGCGCAGCCCGCTGGGCGACAACCTGTTGGCCGACCTGCACACCGCGCGCGGCCAGCGCCAGACATTCACCCTGGCCGATGGCAGCCGCCTGAGCCTGAATGCGCAGAGCGCGGTGGATGTGCAATTCGACCCACACCAGCGCCTGATCATCCTGCGCCACGGCGAACTGGTGATTCAGGTGGCGGCCGACGCGCAACGGCCGCTGCGCGTGCGCACTGCCCAGGGCAGCATCCAGGCCCTCGGCACGCGCTTCCTGGTGAGCCAGGAACCGCAGGCTACACGGCTGGTGGTGCTGGAACACTCGGTGCAGGCGACCCTGCGCAACGGCGTGCAGCGCACCGTGCTGGAGGGCCAAGCCGTAATGCTGCAGGCCGATCGCATCGAGCCGCTGGCCGGCAACCAGGGCTTCCGGGCCGACTGGCTCGCCGGGCACCTGAGTGTGCTGGACGACTCCCTGGAACAGGTGGTCAACGCCCTGCGCCCGTACAGCCGTGGTTTTGTGCGCGTCGATCCTCAGGTGCGCGACTTGCGCGTGCAGGGGGTGTTCCCCCTCAACGACCCGCACCGCGCCTTCGGCGCCCTGGCCGAAACCCTGCCGATCCGGGTCGATCACTACAGCCCGTGGCTGACCCTGATTCGCGCCAAATAACCCGGGCAACATTTTTTATGCAAATAACTCTTATTTGTGTCCGGTTTTCATTTTTCGTCCCACCTATCTCCTGACACGTCCACACCTTCAGGAGAATGCTGTGCTCAACCCTTGGCCCCACGCCCTTTCTGTCGCCGTTGCCCTGGCAACCCTGGCGAGCCCTGCCCTGGTGCAGGCGCAAAGCCTGTCTTTCAACCTGCCGGCCGGCCCGCTGGCGCAAACGCTGAACGCCATTGCCAGCCAGAGCGGGCGCATTGTGTCCCTGGACCCGGTGCTGGTGCAGGGCAAGCAGGCCAATGCCGTGATTGGCCAGATGCCGGCCGAACAGGCCATGGACCGTGCGTTGTCGGGCAGCGGCTTGCAGTTGCGCATCACCGAGCAAGGTAATTTCAGCGTCGAGCCTGCCACCGACACGGGCAGCGCGCTGCAATTGGGCGTGACCTCGATTGTCGAGCACAGCATCGACCCCACCACCACCGAAGGCAGCGGTTCCTACGCCGCACGCGCGGTGACAATCGGCAAGGGCACCCACACCCTCAAGGAAATCCCCCAGTCGATCACGGTGATGACCCGCAAGCAAATGGATGACCAGGACCTGGTCGACCTCAAGGACGCCGTCAACCACACCACCGGCCTGGTGGGCGTGCAAGGTGTGGGCAAAGGCATGATCATCACCTCCCGCGGCTTCCAGATCGACGACTGGCAGTACGACGGCGTGCCGATCCCGCGCAATACCTACGCCCTGGGCAACTGGGCGACCCAGGACATGATTTTCTTCGACCGCCTGGAAGTACTGCGCGGCGCCTCCGGCCTGCTGCAGGGCACCGGCAGCCCCGGTGGCGCAATCAACCTGGTGCGCAAGCGCGGGCAGACGGCGCCCACCGTGGCCCTTACCGCCAAGGCCGGCAGTTGGGACCACTACGGCCTGCAACTGGACGCCGGCGGCCCGCTGAACCAGAGCGGCACGATCCGTGGGCGGATGGTGGCCGACGAAGACCAGAGCGATTCGTTCATCGACTACGAATGGAGCAAGACCCACTCGCTGTACGGCGCCCTGGACTTCGACCTGCAGGAAGACACCACCCTGGGCCTGGCCGTCAGCCGCACCAATGCCGAATCCCGGCCGATGCTGCGGGGCCTGCCGCGCTACAGCACGGGCAAGTCGATTGACCTGTCACGCTCCACCTTCAGCGGCTCGCGCTGGAACCACTCGCAGATCGACGTCACCACCCTGTATGCCGACCTGGAGCATCGCTTCAACGACGACTGGAAGTTCAAGGTCGGCGCGGTGCGCATGAGCGAAGAAAACACCTCCACCCACCAGCGCGTGCAGAGTACCGGCAACGGCATCAACGCCGACGGCACCGGGTTGACCTATGCCGATTGGTACACCGATTTCGACGGCACCAAGATCGGCCTGGACACCCACCTCACCGGGCGTTTCGAAGCACTGTCCATGGCCCAGGAAATTACGCTGGGCGGCAACTATTCCAAATACACGTCCAACGACATCATTGCCCGGACCTTCAATAAAAGCACCGACAACATCTTCGACATCGACAACAACCGCCCCGAAATCAGCTACGAGGGTCTGATGAACACCCCCGGCGGCAGTGCAACACCGAGCAAATACGACATCCGCCAAAAAGGCCTGTATGGCAGTTGGCGCGTCAAGCCCATCGACCCGTTGACCCTGGTACTCGGCGCCCGTGTCAGTTGGTATGACTACAGCTATACCTCCTCGGGCATCGCGGCGGTAACCCACGCCACCACCGTCAACGACCCCAGCACCACCAACGAAACCGGCGAAGTCACGCCCTACGCCGGGATCGTCTACGACCTGAGCCGCGAGTGGGCGGTGTACGCCAGCTACACCGACGTGTTCGAGCCACAGACCCAGCGCAACCTCAGCGGTGCGGTGGTCAAGCCGGTGATTGGCAGCAACTACGAAGTCGGGCTCAAGGGCGAACTGCTGGACGGGCGGGTCAATACCTCCCTGGCGCTGTTCCGCTACGACCAGGAAAACCGTGCGATCACCGACTACTCCCTGGGTGAAATCTGCGGCGGCACGTACTGCGCCACAGGCTCAGGCAAAGTCCGCAGCCAGGGCCTGGAAGCTGAAATCAGCGGTGAAGTGTTGAGCGGCCTGCAACTGTTTGCCGGCTATACCTACAACACCACCAAGTACCTTGAGGACCGGGATAACAAGGGCAAGGTATTCAGCCAGTGGACGCCCAAGCATATGTTGCGGGTGTGGGGCGACTACCAGTTCAGTGGCGACTGGAGCAAGGTCAGCGCCGGGTTGGGCTTTACCACCCAGAGCCATACCCTGGGGTATGAGTACAACTATGACGTGGCGGGCTACACGGTCTGGAACGCGCGGCTGGCGTATCAGATGACGCCGGAGGTGGGCTTGGCGGTCAATGCCAACAACCTGTTCGACAAGACCTACTACGCCTCAGGGTACAACCAGTTGAATGGCAACAACTTCTACGGCGATCCGCGCAATGTGATGTTCAGTGTGAAGTACACGCCGCAGTTCTGATGGGCTGACACAACGATGGCGCTCCTGTGGACGCCATCGCTGGCGAGCTGGCTGCTGCGAACGCCGCTCACCTTATTCGCGTGGTCCACCCTGCCCAAACCGATAAATCGACAGGCAGTACAACCCCAGCGCCGCCACCGCCAGCAAGCCCCCCGCCGCGCCAATCCAGGCAAAGCCGAAATGCCCGCCGACCCAACTGCCCAGCAGCGCGCCGCCGCCGATGCCGATGTTGTAGATCCCGGAAAACATCGCCATCGCCACATCGGTCGCGTCCGGTGCCAGCACCAGGACCTTGGACTGCAGCGCCAAGCCAAAAGCCATGATCGCCATGCCCCAGAACACGCTCAGCACCACCAGGTACGAAACGTCACCACTCAACGGCAACAACAGCCCCAGGCACAGCGCCAGCACCGACACGGCCACCAGCAAAAAGCGGTAAGGGTTGAAACGGTGCAGCAAGCTGAACAGTAACGACCCCATGATCCCCGCCCCGCCAAACACCAGCAGCACCAGGGTCACCGCATTGCCCCCCAGGCCCGCGACGCGTTCGACGAAGGGTTCGATATAGCTATAGGCGGTGAACTGGGCCGTGACCACCATGGCCGTCAACACGTACAGCGCCACCAGCGCCGGGCGCTTGAACAGCATCGGCAGGCTGCGCAGCGAGCCGGAGTTCTGGCTCGGCAACAGCGGCAAGGTGCGCGCCAGCCAGAACACCAGCACAGCGGCAAACCCGGCGATCACAATAAAGGTGGTGCGCCAGCCCATGGCCTCGCCCAGCAGACGGCCCAAAGGAATGCCCAGGACCATCGCCAGTGAGGTGCCCGTGGCCAGCAAGCCCAGCGCCTGCACCTGCTTGCCCGGCGGCGCCAGGCGTACCGCCAGGGAGGCGGTGATCGACCAGAACAGCGCATGGGACAAGGCAATGCCGATGCGACTGACCATCAACAAGCCAAAACTGTTGGCCACGCTGGAGAGGATATGGCTGGCGATAAACATGCCGAACAGCACAATCAGCAACTTGCGCCGCTCGACGTTGCGGGTCAGCAACATCACCGGCAGCGACGTCAATGACACCACCCAGGCATAGATGGTGAGCATCAGGCCGACCCGGGCGATCGGCATGTCGAAGCTGGCGCCGATGGCACTGAGCAGGCCGACCGGGACGAACTCAGTGGTGTTGAACACAAAGGCCGCCAGCGCAAGGGCGATGACCGGCTGCCAGTTGGCTTGAGGTGTGGTGGTGGAAGTACTCATCGACAGGTCGTTTTACTCAGTTGCGCGCCGATCCTGACGGCCCGATGCCTGCCCTTGAGCGGCGCCGAAAAATAGTAACACGATGGCTCAGGGATCGACTTGCGCCATGATCTCGGGAATCGACTCCGGGCGCTTGGCATAGCGCTGGGCCAGTACCGCGCAGACCATCAACTGGATCTGATGGAACAGCATCAGCGGCAGGATCAGCACGCCCATGGTGCTGCCGGCAAACAACACCTGGGCCATTGGCACCCCGGTGGCCAGGCTTTTTTTCGAGCCGCAGAACAGGATGGTGATGCGGTCTTCCTGGTTAAAACCGAACGCCTTGCCCAAGAGCGCGGAAGCCATCAGCACCAGCGCCAGCAGGATGCAGCAGGCCACCACCAGGCCGCCCAGCTCCCACAGGGGGATCTGGTGCCAGATGCCTTCGTTGACCGCCTCGCTGAAGGCGCCGTAGACCACCAGCAGGATCGAACCCTGATCGACGAATTTCAGCCAGTTTTTATTGCGCCCCACCCACGCACCGATCCAGCGTCGGGCGATCTGCCCGGCAATAAACGGCAGCAGCAATTGCACGCTGATCTTGAGAATCGCATCCACCGTGGAGCCGCCGTCGCCATGCACATTGAGCAACAAGGCCACCAGCAACGGCGTAAGGAAGATACCGAACAGGCTGGACGCCGCCGCGCTGCAAATCGCCGCCGGGATATTGCCCCGCGCCAGGGAAGTAAAGGCAATCGCCGACTGCACCGTGGCCGGCAACGCACATAAGTAGAGCATGCCCATGTACAGGTCTTTGCCGATCATCGGCGACAACAGCGGCTTGAGCGCCAGGCCCAGCAGCGGGAACAGCACGAAGGTCAGGCTGAACACCAGCAGATGCAAACGCCAGTGCCCGGCACCGGCGACGATGGCCTGGCGCGACAGCTTGGCGCCATGCAGGAAAAACAGCAGCGCGATGGCCAGGTTAGTCACCCAGCCAAACGCCACGGCGGCCTGGCCGCTGACCGGCAACAAGGAGGCGAGAACCACCGTGGCAATCAGGATCAGGGTGAAGTTATCAGGTAAAAACCGGGGGCGTTTCATTAGCTGTTCTTCCAGGGGTTGCCAGGGCGTCGTGGCGACTCTAACGTAACGGCTGCTTACCGACTAACGCCAATGAGCCAGTAAATGCCGCCAAAAGGACATGAAAAGGCCGTTCGCCGCAGCATCCCCGGGCTCGCCAGCCTGCCGCGCCCGGTGTATGGCCGCACCGAATCCCTGCCCAACCGCGCCCTGACCCGCCGCCATAGCCACCCGTGGGTGCAGTTGTCGTACGCGATCTGCGGGGTACTGGAAATCCACACCAGTGCCGGGCGCTTTGTCGCCCCGCCGCAGCGCGCGGTGTGGATCCCGGCGGGAGTGCCCCACCGCGTGTTCAGCTCGCCCCACACCGAAATGCGCAGCCTGTACCTGGACTGCAGCGTGACGACCTGGGCCGTGGAACGTTGCCAGGTCCTGGCGGTAAGCGACCTGCTGCGCGAGTTGATCCGCCGTTTCAGCGAACTGCCGGTGGAATATGCCGAAGACGGCCCGGACGGGCGCCTGGCCCTGGTGCTGCTGGACCAGTTGGCCGCCGCGCCGCAGGTTGACCTGATGCTGCCCCTGCCTGTGGACAGCCGGCTGCGACAGATCTATCGCAGCCTGAGCCTGCACCCGGAACAGGCGACGACCCTGGGGCAGTGGAGCCAGAAGTTAGGGGTCAGTGAGAAAACCTTGAGCCGGTTGTTCTTGCGCGATACCGGCCTGACCTATCGCGCCTGGCGCCAACGGCTGCGACTGCTCAGCGCCCTGCCCGACCTGGAACGCGGGGAACGGGTGACGGATGTAGCGCTGGGCTGTGGGTATGAATCGGTTTCGGCGTTTATCGCAGCGTTTCGCCAGCAGTTTGATGCGACGCCAGGGGAGTTTTTTCGCTGATTGAATACCGCGGCTTTTGACCGTCCACAATCCCCCTGTGGGAGCGGGCTTGCTCGCGAAGGCAGTGTGTCAGTCGATAAATTCAGTGACTGAACCACCGCCTTCGCGAGCAAGCCCGCTCCCACAGTGGATCTTGGCCGGGCACAGAGTTTTGTGCCACACCACCCATCAAATGTGGGAGCTGGCTTGCCTGCGATGGCGGTGGGTCAGCCGCCAGCAACAGTGACTGAACTGCCGCCATCGCGGGCAAGCCCGCTCCCACAGGGGATCTCACTGGAGCAGATGATTTTGGCCCCACCACAAATCAAATGTGGGAGCTGGCTTGCCTGCGATGGCGGTGTACCTGTCATCAATGAGAGTGACTGGACCACCGCTGAATCGCGGGCAAGCCCGCTCCCACAGGGGATCTTGGCCGGGCACAGCGTTTTGGCCACACCACCCATCAAATGTGGGAGCTGGCTTGCCTGCGATGGCGGTGTACCTGTCATCAAAGAGAGTGACTGGACCACCGCTGAATCGCGGGCAAGCCCGTTCCCACATTTTTGACGTCAGCGCAACAAAGACGAACTCGCCCGCACCTGCAGTTGCGGCGCCACCTTGATCGACTCGACAGCCTCGCCCTCGATGCGCTTGAGCAGCAGTTCAACCGCATGGCGGCCCATCTCTGCCAAGGGCAGGCGCACGCTGGTCAGGGGAACCATCAGTTCATTGGCCAGCGGTATGTCATTGAAGCCCACTACAGCAATGTCCTTGCCCGGCATCAAGCCCTTGTCACGCGCGGCGCCCATCAGGCCGATGGCCAGGAAGTCATTGACCGCAAAAAACGCCTGGGGCCGTGGGTTCAGGCTCAGCAGATACTCGCCCTGGCGATGCCCGGTCAGGCTGTCAAAAGGACCATTGAGCGTCCACTCCGGGCGTAGCGTGATGCCTTGCTCACGGTAATAGCGGGTAAACCCACGGGTGCGATCCGCCCCGGTCGAGGCGTGCCGCTCACCCGCCAGAATGGCCACATCGCGACAGCCCAATTGGTACAAGTGCTCCGCCGCCAGCCAGCCGCCCAACTCATCGTCACTGCACGCCGCCAGATGCCCGGCAATCTGCCGGCTGACCAACACGTAGGGGATGTGCTTGCGCGTCAACAGGTCGAGCAGCGGCTGGCTTTCGCCCACATGGGAGTCACCGACGATCAGCCCGGCCACCGAGCGGCGCAAGGCGTGCTCGGCACGCGCCATCTGGCGTGGCTGCTGGTCGTCGGTATTGGAAACGAAGGTGAGGTAGCCGGCCTGTTCGGCGGCACTGTCGATGCTGTCATAAATGGTCGCCATCACCAGGTCGGTGAGCCTGGGCATGAGCACACAGATTTCCTGGCTTTTGCGCAACTTCAGGCTCGATGCCTGGGTGTTCGGCCGGTAATCCAGCTCTTTGGCCAATGCACGAATGCGCGCCACCACTTCGGCCGAGGCCGCTCGCTCGACCCCGGCCGGGTCGCCATTGAGTACCCGGGACACCGTGGACACATGCACGCCCAGTGCGGTCGCCATGGATTTCAGGGTGGCAGGGCGAGATGGGCTCGGCATGGTGGAGAGGCTTCCAACTGTCTGATATTTAGCGCGCAGATTCTACCCGAACGGGCGTGTCGCAGCCGCAGGTAAATTTTTACCCAAACGTTTGACTAAAATTTTTACGAGCCTTACATTTCGCCAACCCAAACGTTTGGGCAAACAATAAAAAATACGCCGGACGCGGCCGACTTTTTGACTTCTGCCATCATTTTGAAGAGTCAGATCCTTATGAACAGCCCCGCTATCCCGTCTTTCCGCTACCAGATTTTCTTCCTGATCATGCTGATGGCACTGCTCAACTACATCGACCGCGGCGCGATTGCCTATGCGTCGGCGAGCATTCTGCCCGAGTACGGTTTCGACAAGGCCGACTGGGGCAACGTGCTGGGATACTTCGGCTACGGCTACATCCTGGGGGCATTGGTCGGTGGCATTCTGGCCGACCGTTTTGGTGCCAAGCGCATCTGGCTGATCGCCGGCGCCACGTGGTCGATCTTTGAAATTGCCACGGCCTTTGCCGGTGACTTCGGGCTGGCGTTCCTCGGCGGCTCGGCCATGGCTGGTTTCGCCACGATCCGCGTGATGTTCGGGTTTGCCGAAGGTCCGGCGTACTCGGTGATCAACAAGAGCGTGGCCAACTGGGCCACGCCCAAGGAGCGCGGTTTTGTGGTTTCGGTCGGCCTGCTCAGCACCCCCTTGGGGGCACTGCTCACCGCACCAGTGGCCGTGGGCCTGCAAACCCTGACCGGCAGCTGGCGCAGCATGTTCGTGGTGCTGGGCGTGGCCAGTCTGGCGCTGCTGATCTATTTCATGACCCGTTTCACCAACACTCCGGATGAAAACCCGCGGGTGTCCAAGGCCGAACTCGACTTCCTGCGTAGAGAGCGCGCCGAAGCCGCCAATGCCTCGACCCCCACCACCAGCGTCGCGCCGGTCTGGCACTTCTTCAAGAACAAGGACCTGCTGCTCAATGCCATCGGTTACTTCTCGTTTGTGTACGTGACGTTCCTGCTGCTGACCTGGACCCCCAAATACCTGCAGGATGAGTTCCACTACAACCTGTCGTCGCTGTGGTACATGGGCATGATCCCGTGGACCGGCGCCTGCTTCACCGTGCTGCTGGGCGGCAAAATATCGGACTGGCTGCTGCGCCGCACCGGCAACCTGAAAGTCGCCCGCAGTTGGCTGGCCGCGACCTGCCTGCTGCTGACAACCCTGTGTTTCATCATGGTGTCCCAGGCCCAGACCGTCTGGGGCGTGATTGCCTTGATGACGTTGGCCAACGCCTTGAACGCCCTGCCCAACTCGGTCTACTGGGCCGTGGTGATCGACACTGCGCCGTCCAATCGGGTTGGCGCCTACAGCGGCATGACGCACTTTATCGCCAACACCGCTTCGTTTATCGCCCCGATGCTCACGGGCTACCTGACCGTGCATTACGGCTATTCGTCGATGTTCGTGGCCGCCGCAGTGGCCACGGCGCTGGGCATGAGCGCGATGCTGATGGTGCGCCCAGGCGGTCGCCAGGTCGCCCCACCCTCTGTACCTGCAGCTGTTTGATGGAGTTGTTTATATGAGCCCGGTGAAGCCTACCCACGCTGGATATTTTTGCGGTCAGTCGATCATCACGCTGGCCGCGCGCCTGCGGACTGGCAGCGTGACCAGTGTCGAGCTGACGCAAGCCGCCCTGGACAGCATCGAGCGCTTGAATCCGCGATTAAATGCGTTCGTTCAAGTCGATGCCTGCGTCGCCCTGGCCCAGGCGCGCAAGGCCGACGCGCTGTTGGCCCAAGGCCTGGACCTGGGCCCGCTGCACGGCATGCCGGTCGCGGTCAAAGACAACATCGACACGTTTGACTACATCACCACCTACGGCTCCGCGCATTTCGAGGGTTTCCAGCCGGACCGCGATGCCCTGTGCGTACAGCGGGTGCGCGAAGCCGGGGCGGTGATTATCGGCAAGACCCTGACCCACGAATTTGCCTACGGCCCGACCGGCGACCGCTCGTTGCAAGGTGCTGCACGCAACCCATGGGATGCCCGTTGCATCACTGGCGGCTCCAGCGCCGGCAGTGCGGCGGCGGTGGCCAGCGGCATGGTGCCGCTGGCCCTGGGTACCGACACCGGCGGCTCGATCCGGATCCCTTCGGCCTTGTGCGGCACGGTCGGCTTCAAGCCCTCGTTTGCCTGCGTGCCGGTGGACGGGGTGTTCCCGCTGTCATCGAGTCTCGACCACGTAGGCCCCATCGCCAACCATGTCGAAGATGCGCGCCTGTTGTTCGAGGTGTTGGCCGGACGCGCCGGTACGCCTGCAACCCACCCGCAGCCGCTGCGGGTTGGCTGGATGACTTGCCCCAGCTTCGGCCCGGTCGACGCCGATGTGCATCAGCAGGTCTATGGGGCGGCGCAGCAGCTGTTTGGCGACGCACTGCAGGAGACCGACGAACTGCACCACCTGGCGGCGGGCATGAAAGACACCCTGCTGACACTGCAACGTGCCGAGGCCTTCGAGGTGCATGCCGAACGCATGCGGGATGCGCCGCATAAGTTTGAACAGGAGGTACGCGAGCGTCTTGAGGTATCGGAGGAAGTCAGAGGCTGGCAATACATTCGCGCACAGGCCAGCCAGGCGCAGTACAAAGCGGCGATGGCGCGCCTGTTCGAACAGTATGACTTGCTGGTTTCGCCCAGCGTGCCGATTACCGCGACCGAGGTGAATGCACGCGAGGTGCGGGTGGGCGAACAGGACATTGATGTACGCGCCGCCGTGCTCAGCTATACCAGTGCCTGGAACCTCACCGGCCTCCCCGCGCTCAGCCTGCCGGCGGGGCACGTCAGGGGCATGCCGGTGGGGTTGCAGGTGATTGGCGCCGCTGGCGCGGATGATCGGCTGTTGCAGGTGATGAGCAGGCTGTTTGTGCGGGAGTAAGGGCAAGACCCCACAGGTTGAATGTGGGATCAGGTCTTCAGCCTATTCGCCTGACGAAGCCAGAATCGCCTGCAACAACACATCCGCCCCCGCTGTGGACCAGTGCGGGTGGATCTCTTCCGCCTCGTTATGGCTCAAGCCATCCACACACGGCACAAAAATCATCGCCGTCGGCGCGACCTGGTTCAGGTAGCAGGCATCATGCCCGGCTCCGGAAATCATGCGCCGATGGCTATAGCCCAAGGCCTCGGCCGCAGCCTGCACCACGTCCACGCAGTCTTTGTCGAAGGCAATCGGTGCGTACTGGAAGATCTGCTTGACGCTGGCCTGCAAGCCAATCCCCTCGGCGATGCGCGCCACTGCTGCGTGCAGTTGCTGATCCTGCACGGCCAGCACCGCTTCATCGGGATGGCGGAACTCGACGCTGAAAAACACCCGCCCCGGCACCACGTTGCGCGAGTTGGGGAAGATATTGGCCATGCCCACCGTTGCCCGCCCTTCGGCGCCTTGGGCCAGGCCGATCTGGTTGACCGCCTCCACCACCCGGGCAAAACCCAGCAGTGCATCCAGGCGGTGATCCATGGGCGTGGTGCCGGCATGGGCACTGCGCCCGCTCAGCTCGACTTCATACCAACGCTGGCCCTGGGCGCCGGTGACCACACCGATGGTCAGGTCCTGGGCCTCAAGGATCGGGCCTTGCTCGATATGCAGTTCATACGCCGCATGCACCGCCTGGCCGCCCACGGGGTGCGGGCCGGCGTAGCCGATCTGTTGCAGCGCCTGGCCGATGCTCACACCGGCCTTGTCTTCGCGGGACAAGCCGTACTCCAGGTCAAACACCCCGGCATACACCCCCGAAGCAATCATCGCCGGGGCAAAGCGCGAGCCTTCTTCGTTGGTCCAGTTGACCACCTCGATCGGCCGGTCGGTCTCGATGCCCAGGTCGTTCAAGGTGCGCAGCACTTCCAGGCCGGCGAGTACGCCGTAGATGCCATCGAACTTGCCGCCCGCCGGTTGCGAGTCACCGTGGGAGCCGGTCAGCACCGGGGCCAGGTGCTCATGCCGGCCGGCGCGGCGGGCGAAGATATTGCCCATGGCGTCCACACGGATGCTGCACCCGGCCGCCGTGCACCAGGCCACGAACAGGTCGCGGCCGCGCCGGTCTTCGTCGGTCAGGGCCAGGCGCGAGACGCCGCCCTTGGGCGTGCCGCCGATCTGCGCCATTTCCATCAGCGAGTCCCACAGGCGCTCGCCGTTGACCCGGGCCAGGGCGCTCACGAGCGCGGCTCCCGGGGCTTGGCGTGGTAGCGGAAGTCACAGCTTGGCGCGCCGCCCATGATGGTCTGGGTGCGCGTCAATTCAATATTGGGGTTGTAGCCGACGATAAACAGCTCGTCGCGGTTGCACGACAACAGGTGGCCGATCTCGCCCAGGCCCATCTCGTGGTACATCTCGGCATAGCGGCAGCGCTTGACGTCATAGTCGTAATGCTCGGCGTCGCTGGCGATGATCTCGACTTTCAGCGCGTCGTCCTTTTCCCACAGCACTTGCAGCTCAACGAAGCTCTTGAGGTCGGCGCCCTGCTCTTCCTGGGCGGCAAAATGCTTGCCGGCCTGGATCGCGGCGTTGCCCACCGCTTCGCCAATCACCGCTGCGGCAAAGGCCTTGCCCTGCTCGCGCACGAGGATTTCGTAGATCGGCTTGATGATCTCGGCTTCGATGCGCCGGCGGGCCAGGATGCCCAGTTCACCTTCGAGTTTGCTCATTGCATGCCTCATTCAAATGGCTACGAAGATCCAATGTTGGTGCTCCACATGTAGGAGCTGTCTCGCCGGGTGAGACAGCCCCCACTTGGGACGCTCCTACGCTTAGATCCAGCGCGTTACTTTTTGCCGCCAGCCACGCTTACCGGTTGCCATTGATTGGCCTTGACCTGGTAAACGGTGAACGACGGGTTCTGTAGATTGCCCTGGGCATCGAACGCGAGGGTCCCGGTCACGCCCGGATAGCTGATGGCGCGCAGGACCGGCAGGTACTTCTGCGGGTCGGTGGAGTTGGCCTGTTCGATGGCGGCGATCAGCACGCCGACACCGTCATAGGCAAACGGCGCATGCAGCTCGATATTGCTCTTGAAACGCGCCTTGTAGGCGCCTTCAAAGGCCTTGCCACCCGGCATCTGTGCCACGGCCAGGCCCGGCTCCAGGGCGATCACGCCCTCGCCTTCGTTCTGCGCCAGTTGCAGGAAGGTCTGGCTGACAAAGCCGCCCGCGCCCATCAACGGTGCCTTGATCCCCAACTGCTTGATGCGTCGGGCCAGCGGTGCAGCCTGGGAGTCGACGCCGCCAAAGAAGATCAGGTCGGGGTTTTGCCCACGGATATTGGTCAGCACCGCACTGAAGTCGATGGTCTTGTCGTCCACGTATTCACGGGCAACCACCTTGGCGCCACCGGCCTCGATGGATTTGACGAACTGGTCCGCCAGGCCCTGGCCGAATGCGGTGCGGTCGTCGATCACGGCGATACGCTGCGCCTTGAGGGTCTTGAGCGCGTAGTCGCCGGCGACCTGGCCGCCGTCATCGTCATGGCCCATGATCCGGAAACTGGTATCGAAACCTTGCTGGGTATAGGCGTGACCGGTGGCCACTGGCGCGACTTGGGCAATCCCGGCGTCATGGTAGACCCGCGCGGCCGGGATGCTGGTGCCGGTGTTCCAGTGACCGACCACGCCGACTACGCCTTCGTCCACCAGGCGCTGGGCCACGGTGACGGCGGTGCGTGGGTCGGACTGGTCGTCTTCGGAAACCAGTTTGTACGTGACCGCTTCGCCGTTGATTTTCGGATGCTTGGCGTTGGCCTGGTCAATGGCCAGTTGCGCGCCGTTCTCCAGGTCTTTGCCGATCCGCGCCGACGGGCCGGTCAAGGGCCCGGCCAGGCCGATCAGGACCGTCTGGTCGGCCTGGGCCACACCGCTCAGGGCCAGGCTCAACAACAGTACGCGTTTGAAGGGGGCAGTCTTGTTCATCAGTTTTTCCTGTTTCTCATCAGGCCCTCATGGCCTGTGGGGTGGGCGAAACACGCCGGGCGTCCGGTGGCGTTTGTTATGGGGTTATTCACCGAGGTAGGCACTGCGCACCTCGGGGTGGTCGAGCAATTGCGCGCTGGCGCCGCTGAGGCTGATGCGCCCGGTGTCCATCACGTAGGCGCGGTCAGTCACTTGCAGCGCAAGGCGCGCATTCTGCTCCACCAGCAGCAGGGTCATGCCCTGGCGGCAGACATCATCAATCACCTGGAACAGCTTTTCGACCATGATCGGCGCCAGGCCCATGGATGGCTCGTCGAGCACCAGCAGCCGCGGCTTGGACAGTAGCGCACGGGCCAGGGCGAGCATCTGCTGCTCGCCCCCGGAGAGCAAGCCGGCCGATTGCTGCAAGCGTTCTTGCAGGCGCGGGAAGTGCTCGAACAACTGGCGGATTTCCAGGTTCACCTGGTGCGGGTCGCGGCGCAGGAACGCCCCGGCCTGGAGGTTTTCCAGCACGCTCATGCGCGCAAAAATGCCGCGCCCTTCGGGCACCATGGCGATGCCCAGGGTCAGGCGCTCATGGGGCGCCAGGCTGAGGATCGAGCGCCCGGCAAAGCGGATCTGCCCCGCAGCGGCCGGCAGCAACCCGGTCAGGGCCTTGAGGCTGGAGCTTTTGCCGGCGCCATTGGCACCGATCAGCGTCACCCGTTCGCCTTCATTGATATGCAGGTCCAGGGACTTGACCGCCTCGATGGCGCCGTAGCGCACCTTCAGGCCGTCAATCTGCAACAAGGCTTCAGACATGGGCGCCGGCTCCCAGGTAAGCCTGGATCACTTGCGGGTGGCGGCGCACTTCAGCAGGTGCGCCCACGGCGATCACGCGGCCGTAGTCCAGCACACTGATGCGGTCACACACGCCCATCACCAGCTTCACGTCATGCTCAATCAGCAGCAGGGTGTGGCCGTCGTCGCGGATCTTTTCCAGCAGGCTGCGCAGCTGCACTTTCTCGCTGGCATTCATCCCGGCAGCCGGCTCGTCGAGGGCCAGCAGGCGCGGCTCGGTGGCCAGGGCGCGGGCAATTTCCAGGCGCCGCTGATGGCCGTAGGACAGGCTGTCGGCGCGGTAGTGGGCAAACCCGGCGAGGCCGACATAGGCCAGCAAGCGGTGGGCGTGGGCGCGGGTCTGCGCCTCTTCCTCGCGCCCACGCGAGTGCCCGCTCAAGGCCGCCCACACGCCGTTATGGGTGCGCACATGGCGCCCGACCATGACGTTTTCCAAGGCGCTCATGGCGTTGAACAGGCGGATATTCTGGAACGTACGCGCAATGCCGGCGCGGGCCACCTGGTGCACCGCCGTGGGCTGGTACTCCTGGCCGTCGAGTTGAAAGCGCCCGGAATCCGGGGTGTACAGCCCCGTCATCACATTAAAGAAGGTGGTCTTGCCGGCGCCATTGGGCCCGATCAGGCCGTAGATTTCCCCGGCCTCGATACTCAGGCTCACGTCATCGAGCGCAGCCACGCCGCCAAACTGTTTATTGACCTTCTCGATCTGCAATAACGGATGATTCAAGGTGCACCTCCTGTGCGGCTCGGCCAGAGGCCGGCGGGTCGATACAGCATCGCCAGAATCAGCGCCAGGCCGTAAAACAGCTGGCGGATAATCTCCGGGTCCACCAGCACCTGGCCAAACAGCGCCTGCTGCAAGGGGCCCATGCTGGCGCGTAACGCTTCGGGCAAGGCTGCGAGCAACACGCAGCCCAGAATCACCCCGGGGATATGCCCCATGCCGCCGAGCACCACCATGGCCAGCACGGCGATGGACTCGTTGAGGGTGAAGGATTCCGGTGAAACAAAGCCCTGGAACGAGGCAAACAGCGCCCCGCTGATACCGCCGAACGCCGCGCCGATGGCAAATGCCAGCAGCTTCAGGCGCAAGGTATTGAGGCCCATGGCCTGGGCCGCCTCTTCATCCTCGCGGATCGCCATCCAGGCGCGGCCGATGCGCGAGCGCTCTAGGCGAATGCAGGCAAACAGGATCAGCACCACCAGCGCGGCGAACAGGTAGTAATAGAGGTAGACCGAGGGCAAGCGCAGGCCGAACAGTTCCTGGGTACGCCCCAGGTTGACCCCCAGTAGCGTCACCGGGTCGACCTGGGCGATGCCCTTGGGACCATTGGTGAGGTTCACCGGGCGGTCGAGGTTGCGCAGCAGGATGCGGATGATTTCGCCAAACCCCAGGGTGACGATGGCCAGGTAGTCGCCGCGCAGGCGCAGGGTCGGCGCCCCCAGAATCACGCCGAACCCGGCCGCCAGCAGCGCGGCCAGCGGCAAGATCAGCCAGATCGAGGTGTGCATGCCCTCCGGCAGCAGCGCCAGCAAGGCTGGGAACTGTTGCACCAGATGGGGCGATGACAGCAAGGCCGCCAGGTAGGCGCCCACCGCGTAGAAGGCGATAAAGCCCATGTCCAGCAAACCGGCATAGCCCACCACGATATTCAGGCCCAGGGCCAACATGATGTACAGCAGGGCAAAGTCCAGGGTGCGCACCCAGGTATTGCCGCCGGCATGCCCGACAATCCAGGGGGCCAAGACCAGGGCTAGGGCGAACAGCAGCAGCCCCAGGCTGGCGCGTTTGCTCGAAGGGCTCACAGCGGTTGCCAGGCTCATGCGCGGGTCGCCAATCGTTCGCCCAACAACCCCTGGGGCCGCAACACCAGCACCGCGATCAACACGATAAACGCGAACACGTCCTGGTAGTTGCTGCCGAACACACCGTTGGTGGCAGCCCCCAGGTAGCCGGTGCCGAGGGCTTCGATCAGCCCCAGCAGCAGACCGCCGAGCATCGCGCCCTTGAGGTTGCCGATGCCGCCCAGCACCGCCGCGGTAAACGCTTTGATCCCGGGCAAAAAGCCCATGTAGAAATGCGCGCTGCCATAGTTGCTGGCCATCATGATGCCCGCCAGCGCGGCCAGGGCGCCGCCGATGGCGAAGGTCATGACGATGATGCGGTTCGGGTTGATGCCCATCAGGCTCGCCACTTGCGGGTTCTCGGCCACGGCGCGCATGGCCCGGCCAAAGCGCGTGCGCTCTACCAACAGCAGCAAACCGAGCATCAGGCTTAACGCCACGCCAATGGTGGTCAGTGCGGTGGCATTGGTCACGGCGGCGTGGGTGGCATCGCCAGCGAGTACTTCGATAGGTTCCAGGGGCAGCAATTGCGGGAACATCTGCGGGTTACGGGTCCAGACCAGCATCGCCACGGTCTGCAACAACAACGACACGCCGATCCCACTGATCAACGGTGCCAGGCGCGGCGCGTTGCGCAAGCGCCGATAGGCAACACGCTCGATCACCACCGCCAGCACCGCACAAAAGGCCATGGCGATCATCGCCGCCGTCAGCAGCAACAGCACCGGTGGCATATCCGGCCAGGCTGCCTGCAGCACGCGGATCACCGACAGGCCTACCAGTGCGCCGATCATCAACACATCGCCATGGGCAAAGTTGATGATGCGCAAAATGCCGTAGACCATGGTGTAACCCAAGGCGACCAGCGCGTAGAGACTGCCCGACAGCAAGCCGTTAAGCAGTTGCTGGATAAACGCATCCATGAGAACCATCAACTCCCTTTACAAAAAACGTCGTGGCCAAGGCGCACCGACTAAAAAGCCCGAGCGCGGAACACTAGTTATTTATTCTGTTTTTATCAAATATCTGAAGGGAATATGGTTATACCAACTACAAAACCCCCTATACACGGGATCTTTTTGCGCTTTATTTATCTTTTTACTTAGTATTTAATTCAATACATGAATAATTTAGAACAGTTAGCCAACGATCCGCCTCTACGGGCCGTGCGTACTTTCGAGGCCTTTGCCCGCCACGGTGGTGTCAATGCCGCCGCCCGCGAGTTGGGGGTGTCGCCCTCGGCTGTCAGCCATCAGTTGCACTTGCTCGAGAGCTTCCTGCAACAGCCGCTGACGATGCGCCAAGGCCGCAACCTGGGCCTGACCGAAGAAGGCCGCGAGTACTACCGGGCGATTCGCTCGGCATTCGCGGTACTGCGCAGCGCCACCGAACACGTGCGCGAGAAAAGCGCGACACGCCAGGTCACCATCAGCCTGATCCCGATGTTCGCGACCAACCTGTTCATCCCGAGCCTGGCGCAGTTTTTGAGCGCCAACCCGGCACTGGATATCAACATCACCTACGCCAACCACCGCAGCTACCCCAGCGATGCCGCCGACCTGTCGATCCGCTTCGGCACCGGGCACTGGCCGGGTTATCACAGCGAGCCCCTGATCAGCGGCGCGGTCACGCCGTTCTGCAGCCGCGAATTCCTCCAGCGCCACGGCCCTATCGACAGCCCCCAGGCCCTCAGCGAACTGCCCCTGCTGCACGACGAAGAGCGCGGTACCTGGGGCCAATGGTTCGATGCCGCCGCGATCAGTCACAACAACACACACAACGGCCTGCTGCTGGAGGACGGCCAGTTGACCCTGGTCGCCACCCGCACCGGCCTGGGCTGCTCGCTGCTGCGCGCGCCGTTGGTGGCGCCACTGGTGGCTACGGGTGAGCTGGTGCAATTGTTTGACCTGCAGGTGGATGACGGTCGCCAGTATTACCTGTGCCGCCGAGCCACCAGCGAGCTGTCGAGCGAGGGCAATAACCTGTATGACTGGATCAAGGCCCGCTTGGGCCACAGCCCCGTGTAGGGGCACGTCATGCACGAACGGCATCCCTGTGGCGAGCGGGCTTGCTCGCGCTGGGTCGCGTAGCGGCCCTAAAAATGGGACTGCTGCGCAGTCCAACGCGGGCAAGCCCGCTCGCCACACTTTATTTGTGCTTACCAACTGAACAGCATCGCGTTTTCCGGCCCGTGTATCATCAGTGCGGGCTCGCCGGTATGATCCGAGGCTCCAGAGCCTCATTGGACCCACCCTTATGCCCGGCGCCTTTACCCGCCCCACTCCCGCCCCCTTGCTCAGCCAGGGCGAGACGGTGGTGCTGTTCGACGGGGTCTGCAAACTGTGCAATGGCTGGGTCAGGTTCCTGATCCGCCATGACCGCCACCGGCGTATTCGCCTGGCGGCCGTCCAGTCGCCCGAAGGCCAGGCACTGCTCGCCTGGGCCGGCTTGCCCCTGGATCAATTCGACACCCTGGCGGTGATTCGCGACCAGCACTACTGGGTCCGCTCCAACGCAGTCCTGCAGATCATCGCCCTGCTGCCCATGGCCTGGCGGCCGCTACAGTTGCTGCGGGTACTGCCACGGGTACTTCGTGACTGGGCCTATGACCGCATCGCTCGTAACCGCTATCGGCTTTTTGGCCGGTACGACAGCTGCCTGCTGCCCGATCCTGATCATGCGCAACGCTTCTTGAAAACCCCGCGATGAGTACGGATCGTGCTGGTATGATGCCGCGCTTTGAAAAACCAGCTGTAGACCTGCGAGGAAATGCACCTTGAGTAACGACGCAAAAATGACCGGCGACCTGTTCGAAGTGGACAAGCGCCTGTCGCTCAAACCCGTGGTGGACTTCAATAGCTACCTGCAGTCGGCTTTTGGTGATGGCCCTTGCACCTGCACGCGCTGCGTGGCCAGCGCGGGTGACGAGAAAGGTTACGAGTATCAGCACAGCTTCGACTTCCAGGGCCAGGTAACCCACCGCCGCTTTGCGCTGACCGCTGGCAGCGATGTGTTGCAGATGCTGAAGAAGGCCTGGCTGTCGTACACCAAGGCGGAACTGCCGGGTCACGGCGAGCTGGCGTTGGACACGGTAAAGGAGTTTGTCGAACCGCAGTTGCACAAGCGTCTGCTGCCGTTGTTGCTGGCCAGCGGGTTGGTCAAGGATGTCGAGGGTGGGTTGCACATTCAGCCTGTAGTCGCCTAGGGACCGACCCGGGATACACGCGCCCGGAACGACACCAGATCACTGAAACGATTTACTGTTAATAGTGACAGTAGATTCCTAGTACTCCTCAAGTTATTAATTAACCGTAAAGCCTCTACGAACGGTTTAAATCAACTCTGAGGATTCACTAATGCCAACCCCCCAACCGCACAATACAACCGGCCATTTAACGGCGGACATTGATGGCCGCGCCTACACCGCCGAGTCTGTTTCACTTAACCTTTATAGTTCATCCATTATTGCCGGCGGTCCGATTGAAGGTATCTTGAAAGAGGGGATTTTCTTTACTTTCCCGGACCACATCAAGCCGGGCACATACGAAATGAACAGGGATACCCTTGTAGGTGCCTGGTACAACCCAGGGCAGAATCAGAATAGCTGGTACGCTGACAACAACGATGAGGACAAGATGGAGGTTATCTCTGTTTCATTGGAAGCCGAACCTTCATTAGAAATTTCTTTCAAGTTTTTTGCGGTCAATTCTGCGGACACGCAACAGCGTAAAAAAATTATCGGCGTCGCGAAGTTCGAAGGCGCCTCGCAACAAGGTACGGTGCAATACAAGACTCAATAACACTATGAGCGCCCAAGTCTGTCTATCGCTGGAATATCCCATTTGTAAAAAGGGCCGCGCTTGTTAGCGCTGGCCCTTTTTTTGTTCGCGCCATTGAGCGGCGTCAGCCAAACCACTCGCGCCGCTCCTCAAAGGTGTTGACCACCATTGCCACAATCATCTGCACCTCCTGTGGATGCGCCGCCGCGGCATTGACCGCCATCCACACCTGGCGCTGCATGTCCTGGGCAAACAAGCCCGGCAACGCCATCAAGCCCCGGTCGAAACAACTCATGTAACGCGGCAGCAAGCCAATGCACGCGCTGCAGCGGATCATCTCCAGCATCAGCGGATACGCCTGCACCTGCACCACCCCCGCCAAGCGCTGTTGCACCACTCGGTTCCACGGCGCCAATGCCTTGACCAAGCCGTCAGGCTGCCATTGCACCAGCATGTAGTCCGCCAAGTCATCCACACTGTCCGGGCGTGCGGCCAGGCGTGAGTAGCGTTTGGCGATATGCGGCAGGTAATCCAGGCAGGCCAGTGCCTGCGGTGGGTGGGTCGCAAAGCCCGGTCCCGGCTGCGGCGAGTCGACGCCCGCCAGCCACAGCACCACGTCGGCTTCCACTGTCTGCACGGCCTGCGGACTGTCGATACAGACAATCTCCAGGCGCACACTGGCATTGCGGCGCAGCAGGGAGATCAGGTCGCGCCCGAGGATGTCATGCAGGATGGTCTCGGCCACTGCCAGCCGAATCAACGGTTGTTCCTGCACCGGCACCCGCCGTTCATTGGCCAGGGTCACCAGCCGCGCCTGGAGCTGCAGGCCGTCACGGCTCAGCGCCAGGACATTGCCCTGGTAGCTGAACAGTGAACGGCGCATCTGTGCTTCCAGTAACGCCAGGCGTTTGCGCAGCAATGTGGCCTTGATGTTCAGGCTGCGGGCCGCCTGCATGAAACAGCCGCAGCGGGCGCTGATCAGGAAGTAGCGCGCCACCTCCGGGTCGATGCCCGCAGCCAGGGCCAGCCAGGCTTCCCGGGGTTCGCCGGGCGCGCGGTAAGGCGTCATGCCGTGGGGTGCTGCAGGTTCTAGATAGTCCATGGGGGGAACTCCCTGTCTTATTGGGTCTGTGCATCCATGCGTACAGCCTGTTTATTCCAGTACTTTGTTCAGTTGCGCCCCGTCGATGCTCAAGGTCGCGGTGTTGAGCATGCCCTCCAGATAGGCCTTGGCGATCTGCTCCTGGCGCTGGGCGCGCAGGGCCTCGGTCAGGCGTGGGCGCAGTTCTTCGAGGCTGGCGGTGCGCGCCGGTTGGTGCTCGGTCAACTTGAGCACATGGAACCCCGCCGCGCTGTGCACCGCATCCGATACCGCACCCGGCTTGAGCCGCGCGACCACGTTGCGCACCTCTGGTACCAGTTGCTGCAAGGGTTGCAGGCCCGAATCACCGCCGCGCCCGGCGCTGCCGGCGTCCTGGGAGTACTGGCTGGCCAGCCCGGCAAACTCCGCCGGGGCCGCCTGGGCCCGGCGGCTCAGTTCCTGGGCCTGGCGCCGCACGGCCTCGGCATTTTGCGGGTCGTCCACGGCGAGGAAGATCTGGCTGACCCGGTACAGCGGCGGTGTCATCCACTGGGCCTTACCGCTGTCATAGGCCTGCTGCAACTCGGTGGCGCTGGGGTAGTCGGCCGGCACCTGGCTGACCGACAGCAGGTAGTCGCGAAACACGATCTGCTCGGTGGCGGCGCGGGTCTGTTGCTCGACGTCCGGGCGTTGCCGCCAACCTTGGGCATCGGCCTGTTCGAGCACGGCCTTTTGCGCCAGGCGCGAGCGGATCCAGGTTTCCAGAGCACCCCGATTGGCGCGCAACTGCTCGCGCGATTCGGCCGGCAAGGTGGCCAGCAATGCCTGCAGTTCCGGCACGGCCACCTGTTGATTGCCCAGGCGTGCCACCGCCGGGCCCTCTGCGCCGATCACCGGGGCCGGTTGCTGGGCCGCGACCGGGTCGCTGCCCGAGCGCAGGCCCAAGCCCACCGCCACCCCCAACAGGGCCAGCGCAGCTACCACCAGGGTTGGTTTTTTCACAGCGCCGGCGCCTCTTCGCGGGTTTCAACCTCAGGTACACCCTGGGCTTGCAGGTGCGCGGCGGTCTGGCTGTATTCACGCAGGTAGACGATAAATTCCTGCAACAGCCGATCCCACAACTCCAATTGGCTGCGCAGGTACAGGGCACCGACGCCAGCCACCATCACGTCCATCTCCATCAGCAGGAACTCCCCCTGCACCGACAGCCGGGCAAAGCGCCGCGAGGTGTTCCAGACCGGGGCCAGGCCTGCGGGCAACTCGCCCTGGACCCGCAGCGCGCAACTGTAGGTGAAATCCACATAGGCGCCCTGCTCCGCCGCCGGGTTGCCGAAGCGCACGGCAAAACCGATGCCCTGGCTGGCGCTGAGCAGTTGCACGATGCCGTTCTGCTCGCTCTGGTTGACCCGGTAGCCGGCCTCTTGCAGCAACTCGGTCAGGCGCTGGGGGGTCACGCTGCTCATCAATTCGCTCATGGTTAACTTCTTCCTTGGTTGATCAGTGATTAAGCGCCGCCTGGGGCGCATCGAAACGGCTGTTGTACAGGCCATCGCCAAACCCCTGGGCCAGTTCTTCAAACTTGACCCGCGCGCCGCTGGCGAACGGTTGGCGAATGCTCATGACCTCGGCCACGTCGATTTTTTCGTAGGCCGCGAGCAACGCTTGGGCCACGCCATACATCTGTTGATTCTTGGCTGAACATTGCTGCACTTGTGTGTCACGTTCAGCCAGTTGCGCCTGCAGGCGCGCGCGCTCGGTTTCTTTGCCACGGGCCAGCACCAGCAGCTCGTCATAAGCCTTTTTGAACTTGCCGGTCTGCTCGGCACTCGCCGCCACTTGCGCCTGGGCCTGGCTGTGCAGGCTCTGCTGCTGGCCGGCCAGTTGCTCGGCCACGCCTCGGGCCTTGTCCAGCTCCAGGCTCAACTGCTTGATCTGCACCTGGGCCTGCTTGGCCTGGTTTTCGGCGGCAATCCGTGCAGCGGCGGCCTGGGCCTGTTCGCTTTGCAGTGCCTGCAGCTGCGCGGTGGTGCTGCGCAACTGGGTGCGCAGGCGCTCCTCCATGCCTTCGGCCGAGGCGCCGGTGGCGACCAGGGCCAGGACCAGTCCGCAAATTCGCATGTTCATGGGTATCTCCCGGCGCGTCAGAAGCGCGTATTCAGTTCCAGTTGCATCACATCGACTTCAAACGGCGCGCCATACACCTCTGAGGCGCTCAGCCAACGGGCGCTGGCGTAGATGTTCTTGTCGATGCCGTAGTTGCCGCCAATGAAGTAGCCCTTGGCGTTGGTGCCGCCGAGGTGGAAGGACGAGTCGTTGAAGCCGTCCGGCAAGGCATCCGGCTGGATGTACTTGTAGCCAGCCAACAGGTTCCAGTCGCCGGCCTTTTTCATCTCCAGGGCGCTGCCGAGGGTGAACTGAACCATCAGCGCATTGCCGCCACTTTCAAACTGGCCCTTGCTGTTGATGTTGTTGACGATCTCGCCTTCGCTGCGCTTGAGCATTTCGCCCTTGTCGTAGGCCAGGTTGTGAATGAAGTTGGCCTGGCTGCGCAGCTTGAAGTCTTGGGGCAGTTCGCTGTCCCACACCAGGTTCAGGTCCAGCACATCGAACTTGGAGGCCAGGCCCACGTATTGCGGTTGCGGGGTCAGGCCCGGGGTTGCCGGGTTGGCGTTGATATTACGCAGCAGGAACACGCTGTTGCCCTTTTGCATAAAGGCCACGCGCGAGCCGTCGGTGTCGCAGCCCGGCGCGCCGGCCCATGGCGAGCAAGGGCTGGAGCGCTGGCCTTCGATGTCGTCGAAGCGGTAGTAGGCCAATGCGCCCTTGAGGCTGTTGCTGCGGTTGATCTTCCAGTTGGCGCCGATCTGCCCGCCGAACAGCCATTTGGTGTCGCTGTCTTCCTTGTCGAAACCGTTGCTGCTGGCGGTGTCGGAAGTGTACTCCACCGGGAACGCGCCCAGCGTGCCGAACAGGCCCCATTCGTTGTTGAGGCTGTGGTTGAAGATCGCCGCCACGCCGTCGAAGTTGAGGTCGCTGGAGTACATCATGTCGGTGGAATAGAACGGGTTGGCGATCCGCCCGCCCGTCAGGGTCAGGTCCTGGGTGGCCTTCCAGGTCAGGTAGCCCTGGTCGAGCCAGATATCTTTCTTGCCAAAGCCGCCGCCCAGGGTCTGGGTGGTGGACACCGGGTTGTTGTCGGAGCCGGTGCCGATGCGGATGCCTGCGGTCCACTCCGGCGAAATGATCGCCTTCATCCCCAGGCGTGCGCGCAGGCGGAACAGGTTCTCGCGGTCTTCACGGGTGTTGAGCAATGGCGGCAGGCGGGTGTTGGTGTCTTTGTTGACGTCGTAGGGGCCGTTCTCGTTGAGCTTGGCGTAATCGACGATTTCGTTGCTGTTGTTGCCAGAGAAAAACCGCGACTCGTCACGCAGACGGATGTCGCCATCGAAGCTGATACGCGAGACCCAATCCGGGAAGGTGTTGGGCTGGGCCCAGTTTTCCTGCTTGGCAGTGGCCATGACTTCGGCCTTGACCTGGTCGCGGATCTGATCACGCACGGCGGCCGGCACGTACTGCACCCGCACATCCCCAGGGGCCGCCGCAGGCCCGGTGGCGGCCACTGCGGTTTGGCGCGCCTGCACCGCCTCTTTCTCGGCCTGGGCGATCAGCCCTTCGGCCTGTTCCTGCTTGAGCACACCTTGCTGCACCAGCAGGCGGATCAGGTTGATCGTGGCGTTTTCCGAAGGCCCGGCCGGGGCGGCCGTTGCCTGGCCAACCAGGGTCGCGATGACCATGCCGACCGCCAGGGTCACTCGATTCACGTGGGAAATCATCTGCACACAACTCCTGTAGAAAACTGCAAAAAAGGTTGGCTCACTCCGGGCGTCGGCCCTTGAGGGACAGGCGCACCGGCAACGTCAGGGAGGCCGGTGTGCGTTCTTTCAAACGGGGCGTGGCCCGCAGTGCCGCCAGTACCTGGGCGTCGGTGTCGGCATCGCCGCTGGACTGGGCCAGCTCTACACGCGTGACCTCGCCATCGCCGCTCAGCCACAGGTCGGCCTGCACCGCATAGGCCTTCTTGCGCAACTCCGGGTCTTCGCGCAGCAGGCGCTGGAACACCCCGGCCAGGTACTGCTTGAACGTGCCCGTGCCCAGGCCGCCCCCACCGGAGCCGGCCATGCCGCCGCCCTTGCCGGCCCCCACGTTGAAACCGTCGTTACCGGCCTGGGCATCACCGTCGATCTGCATCGGGTTGGCCAGGTCGTCGGCGGGACTCGGGGGTGCCTCTTGCTCCGGCTTGACCTCCTCCGGCGCAGGCGTGGGCTCAGGCTCGGGGATCTTTTCCTCGACCTGGGGCTCGGGCTCCTTGGGCGGTTCCGGGGGCGGCGGCGGTGGTGGCGGCAACGGGATAATCATCGGCACCTTGGGCGCTTCGCGGCGCACGCCGCTCATGTCATTGGCCCACTGCCACAGGAACCACGCGGCCACGGCGCCCACCAGCAGGCCGGCGCCCCACTTCAGCGGGCGCAGCGGCGACTTCTTCACGGGCGTGGGTGGGATCGGCATCTGTGCGGTCATGATGGTTTGCCAGTGACCAGGCCGACCTGGGACAGCTCCAAGCGGCGCAGCAAATCAAGCACCTCGATGACCTTCTGGTACTGCACCGTGGCATCGCCGCGCACAATCACCGGAAACTCCGGGTTCAGGGCCTTCTCGATACGCAGGCGTTCTTCCAGTTCCCCCAGGGTTACCGGGTAGGCGTCGAGGAATACCTGGCCGCCGTCATTCACCGAAATCGCCTTGGTCTTGGCCTCGGACAACGACACCGAGGCGCTGGCCTTGGGCAAGTGGATCTGGATCCCCGAGACCTGGGCCGTGGCGGTGAGGATAAACATCACCAGCACCACCATCAGCACGTCCACCAGGGGCGTGATGTTGATGCTGTCGACGGCGGCGTCTTCGTCATCGTCGTGGGAGGCATTCACAGAAGCCATGCTGATTCTCCTCAGGCCGGTACGTGGGCTGGCTGGGCGCGCCGATGCGCGGCTTCGCTGGACTGGCTCTCGCCGTGCATCTCGGCCAGGCGGGTGATGAACTCATCGACGAACACCCGCATGTCGGCACTGACCTCCTTGTTGCGGGTGATCAGGCGGTTGTAGCCAAACAGTGCGGGGATCGCGACAAACAGGCCCATGGCGGTGGCCAGCAACGCAGCAGCCATGCCCGGGGCGATCGCATTGATGTTCACGTCGCCGGCCATGGCCGTGCCGAGGAACACCACCATGATCCCCAGCACCGTACCGAGCAGGCCGATATACGGGCCGCCGGCAATGGCGTTGGACAGGGTCGAGAGCTTGGCGCTGAGCTGCTGGTTTTCCCGGGTGCGCACGCCGTCCATGGAGCAACGGATGGCTTCGATGGTGGCTGCCGAGACCGAGCTGGTGTCGGCGCCCTGGGCGCGGCGGGTGCGGATTTCCTGGACGGCGACGCGGTACAGGCGCCATAACGACGAGTGGCTGAGGCGCTCGGCCAGGATCTGGTCGTCGTAGTACATCTCCAGGCGGGTGCCGATCTGCGCGAACTGCTCGCGGAAGATCTCGTTGGCACTGCTGACGCGGCTGACCATGCGGTTCTTGCGGAGCATGATGACCCACGACTGGACCATCATCGCCACCAGCACCAGGATGATCACCCAGGCGTCGATAGGCACGGCCTTGAGCAAAAAGCCCAGGCTGCCGAAACCAAAGCCCGACTGTTCTTCATCCACGCCATAGGCCAGCAGTTTCGACTCAGAACCCTGGGCGCTGGCATCGGCCAACAACGCCCCCGCCGGGCGTGCGACTTTGGACAGGCGCAGCTCATCCATCGCCCCGGCAAAGGGCAGCAGGCCGCCGGTGGACTCCGGCAGGTCGGCGCCAATGGCCAGCTGGGAATTGAACGCCGGCATCGCCAGCGCCAGGGTCGCGGTTTCGCGGCCGTTGACATACAGGGTCACGGCGTTGCCAGCGGCCGTAAAGGCCAGGTGTTGCCATTGGCCGGGGTTCAGCGGCTGGGTCGATACCGCACGCTGGCCGTCGATCTCGACAAACGGCATGCCCTGGTTCAGGCCCAGCACCAGGCTGCTGCTGCCTTCACGGCGGGCCAGCACCACTTGCTCACCGGCGGCCTGGTCCAGGCGCAGCCAGGCACTGAAAGTAAAGGCGCCGCTGGCGGTGTGTTGCAACGACGGACTGGCCGGCAACAGCAACGGCTGGCCGCTGAACTGCAAGGCCCGCCCGATCACGCCGTCGATGCTCGCACCGGTGGCGTTCAGCGCGGTGTTGCCATAGGCCGTGGTGTCACGGGCCGGCGTGCCGTTGGCGCCCTCGAAATGGTAGAGCGCGGTGTAGCTCGGATCGAACGTCAGTTGGCCGTTGCCGGTCGCCGGGGCCTTGTCGTTGCCGTAGTACATCCACAGGTCCTGACGCTGGCCGCCTTCGATCTTGGGCACATCGACCCAGATCAACGCCATGCCCATCAGCGGGTCGAAGCTCTCGATCTGGTGATTGAACACGGTCTTGTCGTCGGCGCTGACAAAGCGCAGGTCGGCGCCGTCTTCCTTGACCCCGTCGAAGGTGAAGTTGCCGGTGTGCAAGCGCACCAGCAAGGCAGTACGGCCCAGCGCCTGATTGATCGCGGCGCCTTGGGGGGTGGTGTCCAGCGAGATCTGTTTACGGTAGTGCCAGTCGTCCTGCCACCAGGCTTGGGCGGTGGCCGGGAGCACGAAGCCCAGGCAGATCAACAGGCTCAGAAATAGGCGTTGCATGTGAAGGGTTCTCCGGAAAAAAGGGTCAGAAAGTCGCCTGCACACTGAAGTGCAGTCGCGAGTCCTGTTTCTGGGTGTTCGGTCCATCGAGCAGCGGGTAGCCCCAATCCAGGCTGCCGGACAACCACTTGCTCAAACTGGCACGGGTGCCGAGGCCGACGCTGGCCAGGCTGTATTCGTCTTCCTGCTCGGGCAGCGGGTCATGCAGGCGCAGGCGCGCGCCTTCGGCAAACGCGTAGAAGCGCCACTCCTGCACATAGCTGCCGAGGAACTTGGCCAGGGATGGCGTACGCAATTCCTGGGAGAGCAAGTAGCCCTCATCCCCGGTGCGTTCAGCGGCCAGGTAGCCACGGATCGACGTGGCGCCACCGGCCGAATACTGCTCGTTGGAGACCAGCGGGCCAGACGCCAGTTGGAACGCGGTCTTGGTCGCCGACTGCCAGTCGCCGGTGAAGGTGTAGGTGTAATTCAGGTCGCCCTTGAGCACGGCAAAGCTGGGGCTGGCCTGGTCGCGTTTGTACTGGAATTCTTCGGCGTCGCTGCCGTAACCAAAAAACGCACGGGTTCCGACCACCAGGTTCAGGCCCAGGCCCAGCTGCGCCTGCTCGGTGTAGCGGTAGCCGTTGTAGCCGAAGGTCAGTGGCGCGTACTTGAGCGGGATCTGGTCGCGGCTGGCGCCGAACTGCATCTGCTCCTCGAAGTCCTTTAAGTCCACCCCTACCGATAACGAGTTGGCCCAGACACCACTGGCCGGCAGGTTGTAGATCGCCGAGACGCCGTAGGAGTGCCCCTTGCCCAGCACGTTGCTGCCGCCGATGGTGGCGATATTGCTGTCGGACTGATAACCGGAGAACTGCACGGTCCAGCGCTCGTTGAGCGGCGCGCTGTAGGCGCCGGACCAGACCTTGGCGTTTTCGCTGTCCTGGGGCGCAGTAAAGAAGGTCAAGGACACGCTGTGGCCCAGTTGCCAGAGGTTGTCGTAGCCCAGGGTCGCGACACTGCGCAGCTTCTCGGTGTCGGCACTGTAGTCGTTGTTCAGGCCGAGGCTGGCGTGCCAGGGGTTCTGGTCCTCCACTTGCAGGTCCACATCCATGGTGCCGGGGCGCTGGCCCTCGCGCACCAGCGGCGTGACCTGGCGCCCTGCCCCGCGATTGAGGCCGGCGAGCTGGGTCTGCACCGTGGCAAAATCCGGCACCGCCCCCTCCTTCAGCGCCGAAACTTCTTCGCGGATCTCTACCGGCGAATAGTGCTTGGCCCCCACCACCCGCACTCGGCCGACCTTGGTCTCGCTGACTTGCAGGTAGACGATGCCGTCATCGACCTTCTGCTCGGGCAATTCGACAAACACCGACTGATAACCGCGCGCCTGGTAGATCTTCTGCAAGGCATCGCGGGCGCCTTCGATATCGCTCAAGGTCTTTTGCGGGCCCAGGAACGGGTA
Source organism: Pseudomonas sp. MF5691 (assembly GCF_016405645.1). NCBI lineage: Bacteria > Pseudomonadati > Pseudomonadota > Gammaproteobacteria > Pseudomonadales > Pseudomonadaceae > Pseudomonas > Pseudomonas sp. MF5691. The sequence goes on along the minus strand of NZ_JAEKDC010000032.1, from coordinate 8,855 downwards.
CACCGCCTCTTCGATCGCCCGAGCGTCGAGCACCGTATTGCCGCGCACAAAGTACTCATTGACGTCTACCCGCCGCACCGCGGCCTCGGACGCGCCACCTGGCTCATCGGCTGACACCGGCAGCGCCAGTGTCAGCCAGCACAGCGCCAGCGTTGATTTGAACAGATGCGTCACACCGCCCCCTGGATTACTCGAATGGCTGGCCTTCACGGTTGTTGGCACCACGTTCGGCCGACTCAATTGCTGGATGTCGAGGTATTGGCATGCCGTGCCAGCCAGGTATGCAGCAGCGCGAAGTTCAAGGAGAACTCCGGCATGTGCAGCAAGGCGCCACAGAACACTTCACCGATGATTTTCTGGATCAACTGCACCGCCCGTGGGTTGCCCAGGAGCGTGGCGATATCGCGCTGCAGAACGTGGATGCCCCACACCCGCTGGGTCAGGTCGAGGCCGACGAACCAGCGGAACAGCAGGTTGTAGTTGAGTTGCTCGTGCAGTTGCTGTTCGCTGGGCACCGAATAGAGCAGTTGCAGCAGCAGAATCTGCAGCACCGTGCGCGGGGCGATAAGCATGCCAGGCTCGGCATTCAGGGCCTGCAGCAAGTCGTGGTGCTGCTCCAGCACCTCGTCGATCTGCGGGCGCAGCAACACCAGGGAGTGACCGGCAGGTATATAGCTGGACACCTCTTTCAAAGCGCCTTGCCAGTCCTCCTGGGACACGATCCAGACCCAGGGCGCGCCATAGCGATAGACCGACACCGGCTTCTTGCGGGCGGCTTCGACGATCTTCGACAGGCGCTGATCGAGTTCCTGCATGCCTACTTTCGAGTAGCGTTCCATAGTTCCCATCCGCCCCACTCCTGGCCTGTTTCGCGTGCTTGAGCGCGTTACATAGGCAAGACGGAGGGACGGGGGGACTACCGAACTTTTGTCATAAAAGCTTCATTCCGCAGGGCTGATTGTCGGGCGTCGTCAGCAACCCAATGAGGGAGAGGGCTTGTTCGCGATGGGCGTAGGTCGCTACACAGCTCTTTGGTGGTTCTTTGGGGTTGTGTACATATCCGTTGCTGCGGTCATGGCGGCTATTGGTTCCGCTCTTACAGCGGGTCACTTTTGGAAAAGAGCCCGGAGTGCCGGCCCAGCCAAAAGTAACCAAAAGGGCTCTTGCCCCACCACTCGGCACCTCGCCTAGGCTCGGCATGCCCGTCATCCGACATTGATTTGGGGGGCCGCCGCGATGGGCCATCCATGGCCCAGCGCGGCTAACCCGGCGTCCTGCCGGGTTACCCCCCAAATCAATATCGGATGACGGCCAGCGTGGTTTAACGGGGCGCCTAAGATCAAAATCACAAGCAAAGCGAGGCGGCCTGACAGCCGACCTGATCGTCGAGGCGTACGCGTACCTCTGTGGGAGCTGGCTTGTCGGGTCGCCGCATCGCTGCGATGACGGTGTATCAGTCGATAAATGTATTGGCTGATGAACCGCCATCGCAGCGATGCGGCGACCCGACAAGCCAGCTCCCACAGGGGAATGCAGCTTCGCGCTCTGGCTTTGCTGTTGCTCTGCTTTTGATCTGGCTTTTGATCTTAGGCGCCCCGTTAAACCACGATGGCCGCAGGCAGGTATTGCGCAGTGGGCACCCCGGCATGGATGCCGGGGTAGCCGCGACACGGCCATGGATGGCCGATCGCGGCGGGCCCACGGAGCAATGCCTGACTGCGGGCATGCCGAGCCTAGGCGAGGCACCGAGTGGTGGGGCAAGAGCGTTTTGCTTACTTTGGCGCTCTTCAAAGTGAGCCGCCGTAAGGGCGGAACCCTAAGTGGCCGTAACCGCAGCAACGGATATGTACACACCCCCCAAGAACCACGAAAGAGTTTATGTAGATACCTATGCCACAAACCGCGCGTCTACAGATCCGGAGGCAAATGCTGCACACCCTGCAGCGGCAGTTCATAAGACTTCTTCACCGTGCGCACCACCAGCGTCGACGAATAAGTGCGAATCGGAATATCGCGGTAAGTGTCGAGAAACCGATAGATATATTCGGTGTACTCCGTGGCATCGCGAAACTTGGCCACCATCACAAAATCGAACTCCCCGGTCATCAGGTAGCAGTCCTGAATCTCCGGGCGGGTGGCCAGGATGTGTTGCATCTTGCGATCAATGTCGTTGCTGTCCTTGTCGAGCTTGATCAAAAAGAACGCCGTGACCTGGATCCCCAGCTTTTTTTCATCCAGCACCGCGACTTTCGCCTTGATGATCCCCGCGCTCTCCAGGCGCCGGATGCGCCGGTAACAACTGGTCGAGGACAGCCCCACGCTGTCGCTGAGCAGGTCCAGGCTCTGGGTACAATCCTTCTGCAATTTGCCGAGAATTTTCAAATCCATGGCGTCTGTCATTATTTCCACTTCTTCCTTGAGAAAACTGCAATGAATCCGCCGTAACGGGCGGCCAATTTGCACAAATCACTGCACAGTGGCCCGTTACTATCAATTCCAGCTTAGCAGCCCCGAAAGATCCAGCATGGGGCGGCGTGAGAGGGATCTTATGATAGTTGCGAAACCGACATGGACCGCTGATATCCAAGGGCTTTTCACCGCGCCTTACTGGATACCGCCCGCCGAGCGCGGCCAGGTCGCAGGCTCGTGGGTGCGTTGCATGAATGCCTACGACGTGTTCCTGGAAGACCCCGATTCGGTCAAGACCTGGTCCGAAACCATCTACCAGCACCTAGCCTCACGCAACATGCCGCTGACCCTGGATGACCGGCAGTTCTGGCCGATCGACGCCCTGGAAACCTTCCGGTTGTGGGTCAACCAGGGCTGGCGCCTGAACAGTTTTTCGCCGTTCGATATCGCCGAGCGCATCCCACCGCCAGACCTGCCGCACCCGGTCAGGCGCGTGCGCCAGGACATCCGCGCGCTGAGTCAGGAACAACTGGACCTGTACCGCGCGCGGCTCGATGACGTGATGCAGATCGGCAACCCGGACAGTGGCTCGCCGTGGCAGCGCTATGCCTATATCCACAGCAACTGGTGTCTGCATTATCAGGAGGCCTTTGCCCTGTGGCATCGCGCTTACCTGCTGTACCTGGAAGCCTTGATTGACTACCCGATCCCGTACTGGGACTGGATGGCCGAAGACGCCAGTGTCGATGGCAGCCCCCAGGCCGGTTTGCCCCAGGCGTTTCTCGATGAAACCTATGTGCATCCCCGCAGCGGCGAAGTACGGCCCAACCCATTGCGTTATGCGGCGGCCAAGGATGGGCGCTCGAAGGTGTGTGCCTCGGGCAATGTCGAGGGCGTGGATTGCCGCTTTGTGCAACGCAACCCGCTGTTCTACACCAAGGGCGACTCACAACGCGTCAAACGCACCCAGTTGTATGGCATGAGCCGGATTTTCCAGCAGCAGGTGGTGGATGCCTTGACGTTCAAGACCTTCAGCCAGCCCCAGGGCGTGCCGGGGTATCCCTGGGCCAATATCACCGAGTTCGATCCGCCGCAAAAAGACGAGTTGTACCCCAATCGCACACTGAATTTCGATGGCCTGTACGAGCAGCCCCACGACAACTATCACGGCTGGATCGGCGGCGATATGGCCGATAACGCCTACACCGCGTTTGACCCACTGTTCTGCTCTTACCACGCCAATATCGACCGCGTGCTGGAGATCTGGATCCGCGCCAACCCGGCGGCGCAGTACACCACCCAGTGCCTGCTCCAGCCGTTTGCCGGCAACCAGGCCGAGACGGTCACGTTCACCAGTGCCGATGCCTGGCGCTACACCACCCTGGGCGATATGGCCCAGGACAGCCGGCACATCGGCTACGACTACGGCACCCCGGTGGCGCCGCCGTTCGGTGCACGACGCGCCAGCGCAAAAGCGTGCTGCCCGCACAGTGCCGCGCCTGCCCAGGAGCAGGCCCAGGCCAGCGGCCCGTGGGTAGTGTTCGACCATGTGCGCTGCACCCACGACACCTACCTGATCGACGTTTTCCTCAACCAGGCCGACGCCACGCCCCAGCAGGTCAGCGCTGAGAACCCGCACTACGTCGGGCGCTTCAGCCGGATCGGCATGGGCCTGGTGGATGACAAGGGGCGCTGCATCCCCCATGGCGTGTGCCGCGCGCTGAATGCCGCGCGCAGTGTCACGGCATTGCACCTTGGCCCCACGGACGAGCTGCAGTTGAGCCTGCTGGTCACCCATCTCGATAGTGGCCGGGTATTGGCGCCGCAAGAGTATGCGCCGCTGCCTGGCTTTATCGCCCAACTGGTGTGGGACGACCCGCGCCAGACCGTTGCCGACCCTCCCCCGAGTGCCGGTTGCTGCTCCGTTTCTACCCCCCATGGAGATCTGACATGAGCACGCCCTTCAAGCAATTCACCTCCCCCGCCGGGCAAGCGCCAAAGGACTACAACAAGCTGGGCCTGGAAGACCAGTTGCCGCAATTTGAAACCGACTGGAACAACGACGTCACCGGCTGGACCGAAGCGGCGATCATCGGCAACCCATGGTCGGGCCTGTACGACGCGCCACGCTCGGGCTATTACAACCCGCTGGTCGAGGGCTATGGCGACACCACCCCGCCGGCGATTACCTGGCAACCCTTTCCCAACCGGCTGTGGACGTTTTTTTATAGCAACGGCACGGCGGTGATTCCGCAACTGGGCGGCAAGGCCATGACCCTGCAACAGGTCATGGAACTGACCGACAATGGCCAGATCACCATCAACGACACCCTGTACACCCTGTACGACCCGGACAAAAAAGGCACCCTGCTGCAACTGCCGGTGACCCGTTGCCCGAGTATCGACTGGAACGGCAAGTACAAGGACTTCTCACCCTCGGGCCCACGGGGCTGGCTGGACGAGTATTGCGAGTGGTCGATTGTCCGCGATGCCAATGGCGACATGCGCAAAATCACCTTCACCAGCGAAAACCCGGCGTACTTCCTGGCCATGTGGCGCATCGACCCGAATGCCGTGCTGGGGCTGTATCGCGACTACATAGACCCGAACGTCCAACTCGAAGACCTCTACCTGCGCTACGCCACCAACTGCCCGACCGGCAATGCCGGGGATCCGGTGATTGACCCGACCACGGGCCTGCCCGCCTACGACACTGTCAACAAATGGAACGCCGGCACCGCCTGTACGCCCGGCCAGTTCGGCGGCGCGATGCACCTGACGTCCGGCCCCAACACCCTCAGCGCCGAGGTGTACCTGGCGGCGGCGGCCACGATCATGCGGCCCCTGAAAAGCAGCCAGAACCCTCAGTCGCTGATCTGCTGCGCGCAATATGGGCAGAACTATCGCAACTCCGACCCGCATATCGGTTTTGCGGCCAATGAGGCGGCCATCAGCAACCGTATCTCCCTGACCAATCCCATCGCCCTGTACCTGCAGCAACCGACCAACTTCAGCGCGTGGAAAGGCCCGCAGGGGCAGGATGTGAGTCAGTACTGGCGCATTACCCGCGGCACCGCCAAATCGGCGATCAATGGCTCCGACCAGATCCTCCAGGCGGTGTTCGAGGTGCCGCAAAGCGCGGGGTTCTCGATCAATGACATCACCATCAACGGCCAGGCCGTGGACTATGTGTGGGTGATTGCCCAGCAACTGCTGGTGGGCCTGAGTGTGACCGTCATGCCGAGCACCACGGCGGCGCCGTCTCCTTGCGTACAAGACCGGGTCAATGGCCTGCAACCCTGGCCGGTGCAGTTATTGCCGCTGGACCTGTTCTACGGCCAGTCGCCTACCGACCTGCCGGCCTGGCTGGCCCCTGGCAGCAGCGGGCAGTTTGTCCTGGTGGTGCAAGGCGCCGATCTGCAGACCACCGCCGCCACGGCGAGGATCCAGTTCAGCAATCCCGGGGTGACGGCACAGGTCACGAAGTTCATGCCCGACGCCTCGGCCATTCCCGGCCAGACCAACGCGGGCGGCACCCAGGGTTACATCATGACCATCAGCGTCGCGGCGAACGCGGCGCCGGGGCTGGTGACGGTACGCGCGCTCAACCCGGGCGAGGCGGATAACGTCAGCGCGGCGGACCACCCGTGGGAATCCGGGCTGGCGCTGGTGCCATCCACCTAAGCCCCCCCTGTGGCGAGGGTGCAAGCCCCTCGCCACAACAAGCCCCCCTCATTTCTGCAAGGAGCGCGATGATGTCCAGGTTTCGCTTGAGTCGTCTGCTGCTGGTCAGCACCCTGCTGTCACTGTTTATCCTGCCCTTGGCCCACGCGTCCGATGCCGATAACTGCGTCCAGCAGCAACTGGTGTTCAACCCCAAGAGCGGCGGGTTTATGCCGGTCAACAACTTCAACACCACCGGCCAGAGCTTTATGAATTGCTTTGGCTGGCAATTGTTCATCGCCCTGAACTGGCCGGTGGACCCCGGCTGGCCGGCCAATGCCAGCCTGGCGGGCGAGCCGGACAGAACCATCACCGTCGCGCAATTCGGCGTGCCCACCACCGCCGGACAGCCCATGAGCGTGGCGCCGGTATGGGCCAGCTACAAAGACGCCAATGAGATTTTCCTGCCCGGCGCACCCAAGCCCAGCGGTTGGGGGGTGCAAACCCTGGTGCCGCCCAATTGCAGCAGCCAGGACAGCCTCCAGGCCCTGTCGGTAGGGGCGCGTAAATTCATGAATGCCACCTCGGAAAGCGCGACCAACGCCAAGCATCGCTTCCACTTGTCCAGCGGCACCCTGGCGTCGATTCCCGACCCGATCATGGAAGCCGCCGGTGGCTGGCTCACGGACCAGACCGGCAACCTAGTGTATTTCGAACGCAAGGTGGGCAAGGCCGAGTTCGACTACATCGTCGACAACGGTCTGTACGATGCCGCCAATCAACTGATCGTCGCGCAAAACAGCGATGGCAAACACCCGGCCGGCCTGTCGCTGCCCGCCGGTGAGCTGATGCGCTCGATGCCCACCACCCCGCTGCCCCAGGAGCAACTGGGCGCCCTGGAACTCAAGGCCGCCTGGCGCATCCTCACCGGCCAGCCCCAACTCTACGGGCGCTACCTGACCACTGTGGCCTGGCTCAAGAACCCCGCCACCCTGCAATGCACCCAACAGGTGGTGGGCCTGGTGGGCCTGCATATCATCAACAAGACCCAGAGCTCACCGAACTTTATCTGGACCACCTTCGAGCACGTGGACAACGTACCGGAACCGGGCCAGGTGCCCGCGCAACAACTGCCCCCGGACGGCTACACCTTCAACAACCCCAACTGCACCGGCGGCCCCGATGTGTGTACGCCGAACGTGGCGCGCATCCAGTGCAAACAGCACCACCCGGATCGCGAATGCACCGAACCCTATCCACGGGACCAACCGGTGCAGACCACCCGCGAACACCCACTGTCGTCGGACATGCAGGCGCTCAACGGCGCAGTGCAGGCCAGCTTCGCCCAACAGACCAACGGCCAGTCGGTGTTCCAGTACTACAAGCTGATCAATGTACTGTGGATCACCGCCCCGACGCCGCCCGACCCCGAGCCGGGCCCGAAGGCGAAGGTTCCCCTGTCCTACGGTGCTTTTATCAGCGACAGCAACGTACCCGTGGCCAATACCACCCTGGAGACCTACGTCCAGGGCATGAACTGCAATGACTGCCATCAGCAAGCGACCATTGCCGGCAGCGCCACCCTGGCCTCGGACTTCTCGTTCCTGTTCAACAACGCCGATTCGGCCAAGCAAACGAGCCTGATCAAACGCGTACATGCCTTCGAAACCCTCAAGGACGGCCAACCATGAAACGCTCCCTCGCCACCCTGCTGCTCGCCCTGTCAATGGCCCTCGCCCCCCAGGCCTTTGCCCATTCGGCCCATGAACTGCACGCCCAGAACAACGGCGCCGATGCCGATGCACCGGGCAACCACGGCATGTTCATGGTCGGCTCGCAGACCCTGTTCCTGGTGCACATGCCGATGTTCACCACGGAAAAGCACATGTACCAGATCGTCCTGCAGGCCAGCCTGCCGGCTGACGTAATGGCCAAGTACCAGGCCCTGCGCGCGGCCAACCCGAGCAAGCCGTATAACCTGATCAACGTCGATAACGACACCTTCACCCTGCCCCAACTCAAGGCCGGCGAAGTGACCGCGTTCAAGGCGACGATCTATGACGGCTACTCCAATGATGGCGGCGGCACCCCGGGGCCGGTGCTGTTTGACAACGTGCCGGTGACGGTCGAGGCGGTGGTGATCTACCGGCCGTTCAACCTGGGGATCGAGCGGCCCAAACAGATGGTGTACACCCTGTTTGGCCGGGGTAATGAGGCGCACCTGACGCACTACATCGCCCAGGATCCGGACTTCCAGGAAATCATCACCCTGCCTGGGCCACCGGCGCCGTTTTCGGCGGCGCAATTGGTGTCTACGGTGGATTTGAATTTCACCACGGTGCAGTCGTTGCCGATTGTGTGTCAGTCGCCGCTCAAACCTGGGGTCTATCCGACCTTGCTGGAGGGGCGTGCGGATGCGCCAGTGGCGCTGGACCTGGGGCCGGCGGCGCAGCGTGTGTGGTATTCGACGGGGAATTTGTTGAACAGGACCGATCCTTGCCAGCCTTGAGTGGGTATAAGGCAGCTTCGACATTTGATGTGTGATGTGGCAGGGGTTTTTCTGCTTCGCCCGGGTCGCGGTGGGAGCGGGCTTGCCCGCGATGGCGGTGGGTCAGCGGCATCGCGGCATAGGTATCTACACAGCTCTTTTCTGGGGTTGTGTACATATCCGTTGCTGCGGTCACGGCCACTTAGGGTTCCGCCCTTACGGCGGCTCACTTTGGAAGAGCGCCAAAGTAAGCAAAGCGCTCTTGCCCCACCACTCGGTGCCTCGCCTAGGCTCG
>NZ_JAEKDC010000031.1:0-51149 GCF_016405645.1 Pseudomonas sp. MF5691 | reverse complement strand
GGGTAAGGGGGCGGGCCCGGGGGTTGGCGTCGGTCCTCCCGTCACGATATCGGTGGCTTGGATTTTACCGGCAGTGGTCAATAGCAAGTCAGGTTTGCCGCTACCGTTCATATCAATCGCCAGACTGCCACGCCCCGTACGCGCGTCATAACCCAGCACGGCATTGCCTGGCTGCCCATTGAATTGACTGGAGAAGTTGAGGTGTTTGATACCGGCTTCTCTCAAGGCGCCAGAAACATCGACTTTGTCGGTGCCGCTGGTGAAATCCTCGATCAGGTCGGGGTTCTGCGGCGTGGATTCACTGGCCTTGTCGTAGACGAAGATGTCCGCCCCGCCGCCTCCGCGCAGCTTGTCTGCCCCCCTGCCCCCCTTGAGGCGATTGTCTGCATCATTGCCGGTCAGCACATCATTGCCTGCACCGCCGACGGCATTTTCCAGGGTCACGCCCTTGGCGATGGAAACATTACCTTTCATTCCCCCGACGTCCGAGAATGATTGCGCATTGAGGTTGATGTTTTGGTCCTGGGAATAGCCGGAGAAATCCAGGGTGTCGTTACCGCCGCCGTCCCAGACACAAAAAACCGCTGAGTCCGCAGCGCTCTTGATGCTCAGTACGTCACGCCCGGTATTGGAGTTGAACCCATAGGTCGTGTCTGTGTTGCGGGTAGTGTGGTTGGCACCATAAAGACGCTGAACCGCCGCGATGTCATACATCATGGGCGCCGAGGGCATCCGCCCCTTGAAGTCATGACCCGCGTTCTTGTGCTCCGCCCAATAACTCATGACCGTACCGGCCCGGGTGTCCTGCGCAAACTTCGCATCCCGCTCGTACGATCCGCCACCGTTGTAGTCACCGGGATGCGCCAGCCCCAGGCAATGGCCTATCTCGTGAACCATCGTGGTGTGGAAGTAACTCCCCTCCTTGGGCGCATGTGAGGCACGCCGTGTACCGATCGTGGCTTTCGCCGCGGGATTGTGCCGTGTCGGCCCCCATGCCACGCCACTTTCCATGCGATGGGAGCCGGACACCTCTATAGATCCATCCGTCTTGCGGGCGTTCTCATGAAAACTGATGTTGGCCACGTCTTGCCAAGCCTCCATGGCCCGGCGAGCACAGGTTTTCTGCTGCTCGGTGAACCCCTGGAGCTTGTAGGAAACCTGCGTCTTGCCGTCCCCGTCCCGATCGTTAAAACGCGTACCGCTGCGCGTAAGATGCCCGGCAACCTGATCAGTACTGAGGGAGCGTTTCCCACGGGCAGACATGGGTTCCCTGGACGGCCCGTGCATACCTTCAGGACAGCAGCCAGGATGAGCAGCAGTGTTGTTGATTTGACTCATGGCGATCTCCGATTCGATTAAAAACTGGGATATCAGGGTCCAACTGCGCCGCCTTTCATCGCAGAAAGCCGTCTCGGTCCCCGTCATCCGTGCCTAATCTTTCATGCAGGAAATCACCCCGCCACCGGGGCTTTGAGTCTTATTGAAACGCTTTGGCCGCTTGTTCGGTTTACTGACAAAACACATGGATCCTTACAATCCCCAAGGGTTATGCCGTCTTGAAAAAGCCCATTCAACTTGCTGATGGCCCTTGGAAAACGCAAAAAATACACGCGTTTCTTAATCCAAATCCTCGCCGTCCCACGAAATATCCGCTCTACATTTTAGCTTCGACGCCCCACCACCGAACTCACCGATTTCAAGAACGCACCAACTTCTCCAGCGCCGCATCCGCCAGGAATGACGAGCGGCTTTTGACCTTGTGCTCGCGCACATAACGGTCAATACGCTGGATCACATACCCCGGCAACGTGACATTGACCTTCTCGGTCTTGCCCAGGTAAGGCGAGATATCGAGCTCGAGCATCCCCCAGCCCATCCCGGCGTACTCCTCATTGCCGTGGTGCGTCGCCACCGAGGTCGGCATGGGAATCGCGCGGCCTTCGCCAGCCAGCTCCTGCAACAGGATGTGAGCCACTTCGACGGCGGCGTTGTAAGCCTCTTCAAAACTGTCCCCGGCCGTCACCGCGCCTGGAATATCAGGGATCTGGATACCGGTGGCGGTAAAGTCATCGCCCCATTCGATACAAATTGGGTATTGCATGAATATTCTCCTGAAAAACCGACCTAGAACGAAAACAACCCGGCACGCTGCCGGATACTTCGCACGGTGCCCAAGGGCAGATCCTTCTTGGGATGGGGCACCGGTATCGTGTACGGGTTATAGCGATGGGTGAAAATGTGATGACTGCCCGTGACCCGATCCAACACCCAGCCCGCCTCTTGCAGTTCCTTGATCAATAGCCTGCTTTGCACCACAGCCTCCTTGCTCCGGCCCGAACAAAAATAACTCCAGAGTTACCTTTACTCAAGCACAGATTTTTCAGAGCAGACTGACGGTTGTTTTGCCGGATATTGAAAAGCCCGCCCCCCTCTCACCCATGGGCGCGCCGACTGTCCTGTGGTGCCTGCGCCCTGTCCTCCAGGCTGTAGTCACGCACCACCTCGGCGATACGCAGGTGGTAGTCAGCAAAAATGCGCCGGCGCCCTGCGGCCTGGGCGGCGCGGTGCAGTTCAATACCGCGCCATTGGGCAATGGCCTCCTCGTCACGCCAAAAGGACAGTGAAAGAACCTTCCCCGGATCACTCAGGCTTTGAAAGCGCTCGATGGAAATAAAGCCTTCGATCTGTGCCAACAACGGCTTCAGTTCGGCGGCCAGATCCAGATAGCAGTTGTACTGCGCTTCATGGGGCGATGCTTCAAAAATAACGGCAATCATGGTGCGGTCTCCTGCACATCGTGGAACTTCGGGATACGGCTATTGAGTGATGGCCAATAACTGAAGGGACGCGTCAATGTGGCCGGCTGGCGCGCCAGTACTACCTGAAGAACCATTGAGGCAATGCTCAACGCCAAGTGCTGGCCTGGGCACTGATGTTTTCCCGAACCGAAACTGAAGATGCGCCGTGACCGGCGCTCGAGCAAAAAACTATCGGGGTCTGGATTACCCACGGGGTCGCGGTTGGCTGAGGCCAACAGCAGCAATACGATATCCCCCACTTCCAGCACGCTCTCGCCGATCACACAACGCTCTGCGACAAATCGCCGGGTGTTCTGCACCGGTGAATCGTAACGCGCCACTTCTTCCACCCATGCGCTGGCCAGGGCCGGAGCCTGGCAAATGGCCTCGTGCCTTTGCGGATGACGCTGAAGCGCCACCAGGCTATTGCCGATCAGGCCGGCCGTGGCTTCGCAAGTCTGGGACAACACGCCGATCAGGTTGGCGATCAGGGTCTCAGCGTCGACATTGTGGCGACCGATTGCCTTGAGCAGGCTACCGGGCTGCAGCAGCAGCCCGCTGAACAGCTGACTCAGGCGCACCGCCGCAAAATCAGCGTCGCGCCGTTGAGCGGCATCGCTCAGTGGAGACAGACAGGCAACAAAGTCCCGGGTGTACCGGGCGACTTCCGGCAACTGGCTGGGGGCAAAACCCAGCAGCAGCGCCATGACCGAAACCGGCACGCTGAACATCAGCTCGTTCAGGTCATCGGTGCTACCCCAGGCCCGCGCCACACTCTGGGCAATATGCTCAATCGTCACCGCAGACAAGAGCGGCTCGATTGCCTGACGGGGACATTGCTGCCGCGCGCCATCATTCATCCGCATCAAACGCCCGAAAACCTGCCCCGCCGCACCGTGGGCAATTGCCTGAGGCACCGGTTCGCCAGGCGGGCGCACCCGGCAAGCGGGATGGGCCAGGATCGCCGCCACCGTGTCGGCGCGGCTGGCAACCCATAGGCCCAGCCCGGGGTCGAACCACAGCCCCGATGCCTGGCGCAGCTGTGCGTAATAGGGGTAGGGATCGGCATAAGTCGCGGCGTCTAGAGGAGTCATTCTGCGGGTCCTGTTTATAAAGAACCGCTACTATCGGCTACCGTTCACACTAACAATTCGTTCAGGAGCGAAGTATGAATGCCCAGGACAATGATGACGCCATGTCGCGCATCGCCGGTGCGATTGCCGAGCCAGCGAGGACCCGAATGCTCTGCGCGCTGATGGACGGCCATGCCCGCACCAGCACCGAAATGGCCGTGATCGCCTACATCAGTCCGTCCACCGCCAGTGCCCACCTGGCCCGGCTCAAGGACGATGGCCTAGTCAAGCTGCACGCCCAGGGCCGGCATCGTTACTACAGCCTGGCCGGCGCTCCCGTCGCCCAGGCACTGGAAGCCTTGATGGTGATCAGCAAAAGCACGACACGCGCGTTTGTGCCGAACACCCCCAATCGATTGCAGTTCGCCCGTACGTGTTACGACCACATGGCCGGGACCTTGGCGGTGCGCTTGCATGACTATTTCATCGAGTCCGGCTGGCTGATCGGTGACGATGCTTATCAGCTTACGCTTGCCGGTGAAAAAGAGATGAGCGCGCTGGGGGTCGATGTCCAGACCCTGCGGACCCAGCGCCGTCGCTTCGCCTGCTCATGCCTGGACTGGAGCATGCGTCGCCCCCATCTGGCTGGGTCGTTGGGGGCCGCCTTGCTGCAGAGTTTCATTGCACGCAAATGGGTGACCCAGGACTTGGATAGCCGGGCACTAGGCATGACGTCCAAGGGGCGAAAAGAGTTGGCCTGCCGCTTCGGTATCGAGGCATTGGATTAAAGCACCCGCCCATCCCAGCCCACCGTCACATGCGGTGGCAGTTCACCGCGATGCTGCAACAGCCAGGCATCCAGGGTGTGCCCGACGTGGGTCAGCACGCCAAGCTCGGCGCCGCACGCGTCGATGCATTGCAGGGCCAGGGTCAGGTCATTGTGATTGCGCGGCGCCTGGGGTTGCGGTGGCATGGAGCAGTCGATGACCAGTACGTCCAGAGGCTCGCGCCGCAACCAGTCGAGGGTCGCCGGGGGCAGGCCCGTGGTGTCGGTCAGGTAGGCCAGGCGCCGTCCCTGCCCTTGCAGCAGGTAGCCGAAGGTCGGCTTGGAATGTTGCAGGGGCAACGCGGTGACCGTCAGTTCGCCAAACTGGCGGGTCTCGAACTCGGCGAAGGGCTGGCTGAAATCGAGGATGCCGGGATGCTTGTAGAGGTCCGACAGGCCCTCGGGGTCTGCCGGGCCATGCACCGGAATGATCAGGCCCTGGCCCCAGCGCAGGTGCAGCAGGCCCTGGGCGTGATCGGCATGGTAGTGGGTCTGCAGAATGCCGTTGAAGCTGCGTGGCGGGAAACGCTCGGTGAGGTCCGTCAGCCCGCTGTCGATCAACCAGCGTTGCTCACCGCACTCGATCAGCGCGCTGCACTCGCGGCGGCGCAGGCGTTCATCGCTGCGCGCCAGGGTGCAGGCCGCGCATTCGCAGCCATACACCGGGACTTGGCGGGCGTCGCCGGTGCCCAGCAGGGTCAGGCGCATGCCGAGTGCCCCTCCTCCAGGCAATCGAGCAACCGGGCGACGGTATGCACCAACGGCCCGGAGTTATCCAGCAGGAACACACCAGGCGCTGCCTGCAGGCTGTCGCTGAACTGCGCATTGCGTGCCAGGCGCGCGTCGATGTCTGCCACCGACTCACGGCCCCGCGCCAGCAAACGCTGGCGCAACACCGCCTGGTCCACCGTCAGCAGCACCACCAACAGCGTCGGATAACGTGCGCGGGTCTGCGCCAGGTGGCCACGGGAGCCATTGACCAGCACATCGTCGCCGGCCGCCAGCCAGTCGTCGATCTGCCGTGGAATGCCATAAGACAGGCCATTGGCATGCCAACTGAGGGCAAAGCCGCCCTCGGCTTGCAGCGCGGCGAATTGCGCGGGGCTCACACCCTGGGCGGCCTCGCCCACCGCTTCCGCCGAACGGGTGATGACCCGTCGCACGATGCGGCAACCGCGCTCGGCCAATGGCCCGCGCGCGGCTTCCAACAGGCTGTCCTTGCCCGAACCCGATGGTCCGATGAGATAGATCAACCTGCCCACCATCAAAACACCCTCTTGGCTTGTCGCCAGACTTGTTGGACTACCGGCAGCCCGCCCTGGGCCCTGGCTTGCACCAGGTCCGCACGCAGGCCGACGGCAATTTCCCCGCGATCCTTGATGCCCGCCGCCTGTGCAGGGGCCAGGCTGATCATCTTGATCGCCTGGGGCAGATCGCAGTCATTGTCCTGGGCCGCCAGGGCAAAGGCCGCTGGCAACAGGCTGGCCGGGTAGTAGTCACTGGAAAGTATATCCAGCAATCCTTCAGCAGCCAGGCCGGCGGCGGCCACATTACCCGAGTGGGAACCGCCGCGCACCACGTTCGGCGCGCCCATCAGCACTTTCATCCCCAGTTGCCGGCAACCGCGCGCCGCTTCCAGGGTGGTGGGGAACTCGGCGATGTTCATTCCATAGCGCGCCGACTCCTCGACATGGGCCAGGGTCGCGTCGTCATGGCTGGCCACCGACAGGCCACGCGCCAGGCAATGCTCGACGATCGCGGCGCGGTAGCGGTCGCTGTAGGCCTTGGAGTTGGCCATTTGCAACAGCACGAACGCGTCCATGGTTTCATCATTCAAATGGTATTTGCCCATGTAGTACTCGCGGTACTTGGACTCCAGCACAAACTGGCGCTGGCCCGGCGAGTGGTCCATCACCGACACCAGTTGCACCAGCGGGTTTTCCACCAGATCGCGGAACACACTCAAGGTGTCCGGGTGGCACAGCTCGCAACGCAGGTGCAGGCGGTGTTCGGCGCGGGTCAGGCCGGCTTCCTGCGTCGAGGCAATGGCATTGAGCATCGCCGGCAGCTTCTGCATGCGATTGCCCTTGGGGTTCACGTCGCCGATGGACACCGCATCGAACACCGTGGTGATACCGGCCGCGATGATCTGCGCGTCATGGCTGAGCACGGCCGAGGTCGATGGCCAGTCCACGCCGGGGCGCGGGGTCATGTGTTTTTCCAGGTTGTCGGTGTGCAACTCCACCAGCCCCGGCAGCAGGAAATCACCGCCCAGGTCCTGGGCATGGGGTAACTGGCTGCGGCCTTCGGCGAGGTCAACGATCACCCCGTCACGCAGCAGCACACTGCCGAGAAATACACGATCAGCAGTGACCAGTTGGGCATTGCTGAGGATCTGTTCAGCGGGCATCGGCGTAGTCCTCGTCGGTAATCACAGCGGGCGTCATGTCCAAATGGCGGTCAGCCACCGCCTCACGGGCGGCACGGTCATGGAAGATGCCAATCAGTGCGGCACCGCCGGCCTTGGCTTCGTTGATCAGTTCCAGGACAACCTGACGGTTGCGGTCATCCAGGGAGGCCGTCGGTTCATCGAGCAACATCACCGGCCAGGCCACCATGAAGCCACGCGCGATATTGACCCGCTGCTGCTCGCCCCCGGAGAAGGTGCCCGGCGCCAATTGCCACAGGCGCCGGGGGATATTCAGGCGCGCCAGCAAATGCTCGGCACGGGCCTGGGCGTCAGCCTTCGTCCAGCCACGGGCCAGCGCGGGCTCCATCACCACATCCAGGCAGGCGACCCGTGGGATCACCCGCAAAAACTGGCTGACATAGCCCAGGGTCTGCTGGCGTACCTCGAGAACCTCCCGGGGTGCAGCGCCCACCAGTTCCAGCCACTGACCGGCATGGCGCACGCAGATGCTGCCCCCGGCCGGCAGGTAGTTGCCATACAAGGTGCGCAGCAAGGTGCTTTTACCCGCACCGGACTGGCCGTGCAGCACCAGGCATTCACCGCCCTGCACGCTGAACGCCACCCCGCGCAGCACGTTGAGCACCACGCCGTTCTGCTGGTGCAAGGTGAAGGTTTTCGAGAGGTCACGGACCTCGATCAAGGCATTCGTCATGGCTGCAATACCGAAGACACCAGCAGTTGAGAGTAAGGGTGCTGTGGATCGTCGAGGATCTGATCCGTCAGCCCGGTTTCCACCACCCGCGAGCGGCGCATCACGATCAGGCGATCGGCCAGCAGGCGCGCCACCGCCAGGTCATGGGTGACGATCACCACCGCCAGGTCCAGCTCACGTACCAGGCCGCGCAGCAGGTCGAGCAGGCGCGCCTGCACCGACACGTCCAGGCCACCGGTGGGCTCATCCATAAACACCAGGCGCGGGCTGGAAACGAGGTTGCGGGCGATTTGCAGGCGCTGCTGCATGCCGCCAGAGAAGGTGCGCGGCAGGTCGTCGATGCGCTGCGGGTCGATCTCCACCTGGCCCAGCCAGTCCAGGCCGGCGCCACGCAGTTGCTGGTAATTGCGCACGCCCTGGGCCATCAGGCGCTCGCCAATGTTGGCGCCGGCCGACACGCCCATGCGCAGGCCGTCGCGGGGGTTCTGTTCAACGAAGCCCCATTCGGTGCGCAGCAAAGTGCGGCGTTCGGCTTCGCTGGCGCTGTAGAGGTCCAGCCATTCGCCGTCCTTGCTGCGATAGCCGACGCTGCCGGCCTGGGGCGGCAAGCGCCCGCTCAGCAGCGAGAGCAAGGTGGATTTACCCGAACCGGACTCGCCGACAATCCCCAGCACCTCACCGGGGTACAGATCAAAACTCACGTCCTGACAGCCCTTCTCCAGGCCGTACAGCAGGGACAGGTCGCGCACTTGCAATAAGGGCTGGCTCACTGGTTGTTCTCCTTGACCCGTTGGGCGCAGTACCAGGTGTCGGAACACACAAAACTCTGGGTGCCGGCGTCGTCGAGGATCAGTTCATCGAGGAACGAGTCATGGCTACCGCAGATGGCGCAGTGGTGGTCCCACGTCTGCACTTCAAAGGGGTGATCCTCGAAGTCCAGGCTGCTGACCTGGGTGTACGGCGGCACCGCGTACAGGCGCTTTTCGCGGCCGGCACCGAACAGCATCAGCGCCGGGCTCATGTCGAGTTTCGGGTTGTCGAATTTGGGGATCGGCGAAGGGTCCATCACATAGCGCTCGTCGACCATCACCGGGTAGGCATAAGCGGTGGCGATATGGCCGAAGGTGGCGATGTCTTCGTAGAGTTTTACGTGCATCACCCCGTAGTCGTTGAGGGCGTGCATGGTGCGGGTCTCGGTTTCCGAGGGCTCGATAAAGCGCAGCGGCTCGGGGATCGGTACCTGGTAGACCATGATCTGCCCGGCCTGCAGCGGGGTTTCCGGGATGCGGTGGCGGGTCTGGATCACTGTGGCGTCGGGGGTGGCTTCGGTGGTGGCGATACCGGCGGTGCGCGCAAAAAAGCGCCGGATGGACACGGCGTTGGTGGTGTCGTCGGCGCCCTGGTCGATGACCTTGAGCACGTCGTCGGCACCGAGGATCGCCGCCGTCAATTGCATGCCGCCGGTGCCCCAACCATAGGGCAGCGGCATCTCGCGACCACCGAACGGCACTTGGTAACCGGGAATCGCCACGGCCTTGAGCAAGGCGCGACGGATCATGCGTTTGGTCTGTTCGTCGAGGTAGGCGAAGTTGTAGGCGGCGTCATTCATGGCGGGTGCCCTCGGCCGGTTGGCGCAGTTTGCGGATCAGTTCCAGTTCGGCCTGGAAGTCCACGTAGTGAGGCAATTTGAGGTGCGAGACAAAACCGGCGGCCTCAACGTTGTCGCAGTGGGCCAGCACGAATTCTTCGCGCTGGGCCGGCGAGACAATCTCTTCGCTGTACTCCTCGGCACGCAGCGAGCGGTCCACCAGAGCCATGCCCATGGCCTTGCGCTCGGCATGCCCGAACGCCAGGCCATAGCCGCGGGTGAACTGCGCCAACTCGGTGGCCGAGCCGACAAACTGGTTGACCATCTCGCACTCGGTGACTTCGATGCTGCCCAGGCAGATGGCAAAGCCCAGTTCTTCGGGATCGACCCATACCTCGACTTCACCGATGCGAATCTCCCCGGCAAACGGGTGATTGCGCCCATAGCCACGCTGGGTCGAATAGCCCAGCGCCAACAGAAACCCTTCATCGCCGCGAGCCAGGGCCTGCAGGCGCTCGGCACGGCTGGCAGGGAACTCCAGCGGGTCGCGGGTGATATCGGCGACGCTGGCGTGGTCGTCGGCTTCGTGCTTGATCAAGCCCTCTTTGGCCAGCAACCCCAGCACCCGTGGACACGGTTCGAGGCGCGCATCCGCCGTGGTCTGCGGGCCTGGATACTCACCCTCGGCCAGCAGCGCGAAATCCAGCAGGCGATGGGTGTAATCGAAGGTCGGGCCGAGCAACTGGCCGCCGGGCACGTCCTTGAAGGTGGCTGACAACCGTCGGCTCAACGACATCTGCGCGGTGTCGATCGGCAGGCTCGGGCTGAAGCGCGGCAATGTGGTGCGGTAGGCGCGCAGCAGGAAGATCGCTTCTACCAGGTCCCCCGCCGCCTGCTTGATCGCCAGTGCCGCCAGTTCTTCGTCGTACAGCGAGCCTTCACTCATCACCCGCGCCACAGCCAGGGGCAGTTGCTGGCGGATCTGCTCGACACTCAGTTCGGGAACCCCCGTATCGCCCCGGCGTTTTTTCGCCAGCAGGCGGTGGGCATTGTCGATGGCCTGTTCGCCACCCTTGACGGCTACGTACATCAGGCGTGCTCCTGTGTGATGCGGCTGCTGCGCGGCAGGCCGAGCAGGTGATGGCCGGCGCTGAACAACACGTCCAGGCCACGGGGAAAGGCCTCGCGGCGCTGGCGCTCCAACCAGAAAGCCGACGGCACCGGCACCTGCACCCGGCGCTGGGCCTGGATGCCCGGGCCGCGCCAGAGCAAGGCGCGCCCGGCCTCCAGGTCGCTAAGCTGGACCAGCAAGGTGCAGGACTGGTCGGGGTAGCGATCATTGCCGTGATCGAAGCCGCTGAGGTCGAGCAGGTCCGCCTCGCCGAGCAAGGCAAACGCGGCCTCCTCCCGACGCGCAACCAACGGGCAGCCGCAGTGGAAGGCCAGGTTGGCGCGGATCAGTGGCGTGTCGAACGCCGGTGCCAGCCATAGCGGCGTGTCGACATCCAGCAGCGCCAGGCACAAGGCATAGGTGGCGGGCGCCAGGCCATCGAGGTGCGGGGCAGCCGGCAGGTGCTGGATCAAACCCGGTTCGGCCAAGGCCTTGAGCGCCGCGCGAAAGCTGCGCTGGGCATCCAGCACCGGGTCGACAAACGCCGGCTGCAATAATTGAGCGTGCATCAGTTTTCTCCTCGCACCAGGGTGAAGAACTCGACCTTGGTCGCCGCAGTGTCGGCTTCTTTTTGCGCGCGGCGCCGGGCTTGGGCCTGGGCCAGTGCGCTGATCAAATCGCTGAGCCACGGGCTCGGTTGCGCGTTTTGCAAATGGGCATCGGCCAGGGCCGCCAGTTCGGCGTGGACCTTGTCGCGCCCGGCCAGGTAGCTGTAGCCGGTGCGGCCATCGGCCAGGCGCACCACACAGCGGGTCACCGTCATTTCACCGACGTTGAACGGCGCGCCATTGCCGCCCATGCGCCCGCGCACCAGGGTCATGCCGATTTCCGGGGCGCGGATCAGTTGGTACTCGGCGTCCTTCAATGCCGCTTCGTGGGGTTGCAGTTCATTGAGCTGGGCGCGGGCAAGTACGCCAATCCAATGCTGACGCGGGGACAGATTCATCGGGGTCTCCATCAAGTCACCACCTGGTACTGGAAGCGATCCGAGCGGCTGGTGGACTGCGCCAGCTCCACCGGGCGGCCATCGCGATCGCGGGAAAGGGTGAATACCGTGAGTGCCGGCAGATGCCGGGGCATCATCAGCAGCGCGGCTTCGTCGCGGTTGGGCAAGCGCGCACCGATCAGGCTCTGGGTGCGGGTCAACGGCAGGTCGCGCTCGCGCAGGTACTGACGCAGGGAGCCGCCGTTGTAATCCGCCAGCAACGGCGCGTGGCTGGCGCAGTAGCGATGACGGATCAGGCTGACGGGCTGCTGGTCGAGCTTGCGCAGGGTTTGCAGCTCGATCATCGGTGCCATTTCGGCGATGCCCAGGTGCTGCGCTTCTTCGCGGCTGGCGTAGCAGTAGCGGCGCTTGAGCAGCAGCGCCTGCACGCCATGGCCCTGGGCCGACAGCGATTGGCTGTAGGCGGTGTCGGCGCCCATCGGGTAAATCAGCGGCCGGTCCAGCACCTGCGTGCCTTTGCCCTGCTGGCGCAGCAGGCTGCCTTCGAACACCAGCTCATCAATGGCGCGGCGCAGGGTGTGGCGGTTGACGCCAAAGCGTTCGGCCAACTGCACTTCGCCCGGCAGGAACTCCCCGGCCTGGTAGCCGCTGAGTTCACGGCGCAGGATATCGGCGAGTTCGCGGTACACCGGCTCATCTTGTCTAGACAACTGCATGCTTTAAAAAAAACGCCCGCAGGCACCCCTCCAAGGTCAGATAAACCGCTTGCGCAGGCGTTGGGACAGCACGTCGATCAGGCTCACCACCACGATGATCACCAGCAGCACCGCGCAGGTCTGTACGAACTGGAAGGCGCGGATGTTCTCCCACAGGATCACGCCGATGCCGCCAGCGCCGACCATGCCCACCACCGTCGCCGAGCGCACATTGGCCTCGAAGCGGTACAGCGCGTAGCTCACCCACAGCGGCATGACTTGCGGGATCACGCCGTAGATCACCTCTTGCAAGGCGCTGGCACCGGTGGCGCGTACACCTTCCACGGGGCCGGGATCGATGGCCTCGACGGCTTCGGCAAACAGCTTGGCGAGTACCCCGGTGGTGCTGATCCACAGGGCCAGTACCCCGGCAAACGGACCAAGGCCGACCGCCACCACGAACAACATGGCGAACACCATTTCGTTGATCGAGCGAAAGGCATCCATCACCCGGCGCAGGGGTTGGTGAATCCACCAGGGCGTAATGTTGTCGGCGCAGAGGATGCCCAGGGGCACCGAGCAGACAATCGCCAGCACCGTGCCCCAGAGGGCGATTTGCACGGTGACGATCATTTCCTTGAGGTAGGAGCGCCACTCGTGGAAGTCCGGCGGGAAGAAGTCAGCGGCGAAGGTCGCCATGTTTCCCGAATCGCGGTACAGCGCCAGCGGGTTCATTTCCGCGCCTTTCCAGGCCCAGGCCAGCAGCACCAGGAACAGGCCCCAGCCGAGGTATTGCGGCCAGGTTCTTTTACCCACGGCTTCAGCGTGCAAGGTCGTCATGGATCACTCTCGATAATTACTGGAGCGGGGGCCTATGGGGGAACCCGCTTGTGTGGGAGCTATGTGTGTGTGGGAGCGGGCTTGCTCGCGAAAGCGGTGGGTCAGTCAACATCAATGTTTGCTGGGCCGACGTCTTCGCGAGCAAGCCCGCTCCCACATTTGATCTTCGTTGCTTTGAGCATTGCGTTCGCTTAACTGATCGGCATCAGGGCAAGCCCGCTCCCACATAGGCCCAGCTCCAACAGGGGGTTAGCCGTTGGCGTCGGGTTTCTTGTCCAGCTCGCTCAGGCGCTGTTGCAGCGTGGCCAGGTCGGCGTCGATCTGCGCCAGCTTCTTGGCTTTATCCGCCTCGGCCAACTTGCTGTCGGCGCTGATGGTGGTGCGCTGCTTGAACAGCTCCAACTGGCGGATCGGCAGCAACTGGTCGTCGTTGGACGCGAGGAACTTGCCCAATTGCATGTTCTTCAACACCGCTTTCTCTGCCTCGGTGTCACCGTAGTTGGCAAAGAAATCGCGGATCTTGGTCTTCTCACTGTCAGTCAGGGCCTTGCTCCACACCATCGGGTCGGCGGGGATCAGCGGCGACTTCCAGATCACCTTGAGTTGCGCGGCCTTGTCCGGCTGGGTCACTTCCAGGCGGTCCCAGCTTTCGGTGTTGAAGGTAGCCACGTCCAACTGCCCCTTGGCCACGCTCAGTGCGTTGACTTCATGACTGGAGTTGAGGGTGCGCTTGAAGGCGGTGCCGGCATCCACGTTGTTCTTGGCGAACACGTAGTAGCCCGGCACCAGGTAGCCGGAGGTGGAGTTTGGGTCGCCATTGCCGAAGGTCAGGTTCTTGGCGTTCTTGAGCATGTCTTCGACGGAGTTGAGCGGGCTGTCCTTGCGCACGATCAGCAGGCTCCAGTAGCCGGCGGCGCCGTTGGCGGCAGCGGTCTGGGCGAAGATCTCGCCGTTGGAGCGGTCCACCGCCTCCATCGCTGCCTTGTTGCCGAGCCAGGCCACATCGACCTTGTTGAAGCGCATGCCCTGGATCAGGCCAGCGTAGTCGGAGGCGAAGGTGGCGTTGATGGTCAGGCCGGTCTTCTTGTGCATGTCATCGAGGAACGGCTGCCAGATGCTCTTGAGATTCTGCGAAGACTCGGTGGACATGATGCCGAAGTTGATGGCCTTGTCAGCGGCCTGGGCATTGCCCAAGGCGACGCTGGCCAACAACACGGCAGACAGGAAAACATGACCGATACGGTTCAACATACAGGCGACTCCTAGGGATCGTGAATGGAGGTTCAAGCGCGGGCCAGGGCCAGGCGCTGGGGAAGTTCGGAACGGCGCGGCGGCTCGGAAAACATCAGGCTGGTGTCGACGTCGGCACCGTACAGATCGTTGAGGAACTGGCTGCTCATCTCGCGGCCCTGCCCGTCGAAATGAATGCGCCCGCCCTTGAGCGCCACGGCCCGTGGGCAATAACGCATGGCGTAATCGACTTGATGCAGGGTCACGACTACGGTCTTGCCGTCGCGGCGGTTGATATCGGCGAGGATCTCCATGACCTTGCGCGCCGACTCCGGGTCCAGGGAGGCAATCGGCTCGTCGGCCAGGATCACTTCGGCACGCTGGGTCAAGGCCCGGGCAATCGCCACGCGCTGCTGCTGGCCACCGGACAGGGTCGAGGCCCGCTGCTGGGCCAGGTCCGCCAGGCCAACCCGCGCCAGGGACTCCATGGCACATTGCTTTTCCTCGGCATTGAACAACCCGAGGTTGCCGCGCCAGCGCGGCATGCGGCCCAGGCAACCAAGCAGCACGTTGTCGATCACACTCAGGCGATTGACCAGGTTGAACTGCTGGAAGATATAGCCAATATCCGCGCGCAACCGCCGCACCTTGCCATTCAACCGCCCACTGGCCTGCACCTCTCGGCCCAGCACCTTGACGCTGCCGCCGTTGCCCTTGTCGCAACAGGCCAGCCCCGCAAGGTGGCGCAACAACGTGGACTTGCCGGAACCGGATGCACCGATCAGGGCGACCATCTCGCCGCTGGCGATGGTGAGTTCGAGGTCGACCAGCGCGGTTTTCTTCGCAAAGGTCTTGTTCAGGCGATCGACATGGATAGCGGGAGTCATGGGCTTCTCTGTCTGGTTTGAACAGCCTTGCGTGGCTGCGTTTGAGTTCAAACGACAGTAGGCGCGGGAGGTGTCAGGGCTATGACTTGCACATGACTGCAGGAGGGCGGTTTGATGAAAGTTTTATGAAAGGTTGGAACAACTGAAGGACAATTCCCATGCATATGAGGATCGCTCCCATGCTCCATGTGGGAATGATCAAAACAGGACTTTCCCTACGGCTCATCATTTAACAGGCACACATCATGCTGGGCGAGCTGTACGCAGGAGGGCCCAGCCCTGCCAGGTCTCCATTCCTCGGTCGTCGCCCTTTTTCACGCAGCTATATGGCGGCTGTGCGCGGGGCACCTTCGGGTGCGCCGGGGTCCTGGAGTTCAGTCTTCCACACCTGCGTACAGTCGCCCCCCATCATGTGGAAGTGATTGTGGCGGCTCCTTTAACTCCAGGAGCAACCGTATGAAAAAAGTCACGCCTAGCCCGCCCTACTCCCTGAACAACAGCAAACTCCACGAAGCCGCCCAACGTGCGTTCAAGCATTACGCACTGCATTCGCAGCTTGTATCTGCCTCGTCAGAAAAACTCTTCAGTACGTGCCGGTCTCAGCACCGAAGAAGCGTTGAGCAACGCCTGTGAAATGCTCGAGTCGGCGGCGGTCAGTGCGTACGACTGCACCGAGTATCTTGAAGGCTCGAGCCGTAAGCAGGTGATGGCAGTTGTGCAATTGTTCGAGATGGCGCAGTTGTTAGTCGAGGCAGCGTTGCACCGGGAATGCCCGGCGGCCTGACGGCCAAGTGAATCCCTGTGGGGGCTGGCTTGCCTGCGAAGGCGGTGTATCAGTCGATAAATGTATTGACTGATACACCGCCTTCGCAGGCAAGCCAGCCCCCACAGGGGGGAATGCAGCTTCGCGCTTTGGCATTGCTGTTGCTGTTGCTGTTGCTCTGTTTTTGATCTGGCTTTTGATCTTGATCTGAGGCGCCCCGTTAAACCACGCTGGCCGCAGGCAGGTATTGCGCAGTGGGCACCCCGGCATGGATGCCGGGGTAGCCGCGACACGGCCATGGATGGCCGATCGCGGCGGGCCCACGGAGCAATGCCTGACTGCGGGCATGCCGAGCCTAGGCGAGGCACCGAGTGGTGGGGCAAAAGCGCTTTGGTTACTTTCGCGCTCTTCGAAAGTGACCCGCCGTAAGGGCGGAACCAATAGCCGCCATAACCGCAGCAACGGATATGTACTCACACCCAATGACCAAAAAGAGCAAGTCGTGTAGATACCTATGCTGCGATGCGGCGACCCGACAAGCCGGCTCCCACATTTGAATTGGATTTCAAATCATAAAAAAGGCGACCGTTTGAAGGTCGCCTTAGATCATTTTGCGTACTGCTTGCTCAACCCCGGCGGTACGCCCTGCACATTCGTCTCTTCCCATGGCCCATTCGGGCTGATGGAGCGGCTCCAGCCGTTGCTCCAGCGGTAGTAGGTGCGCTGGCGGTAGAAGGTGTCCGGTTGCTCGTCCAGCACGTACACCTGCATCTTGCCGTCCCAGTGGCTGGCAGCGCCGGGGGGTGGGGCGAAGGTTGGGGACTTGCTGGGCAAGGGCTTGGCGGGGGCGGTGACCGGGCCGGAAGGTTTGGTTGCCGGCTGGGTCGAGGGGCCCGACGGTGGAATGGTCGGGCCCGTAGGGGCTGGAGGTGGCCGATGGACCGCGCAAGCGCTCAAGCCCAAGACCAGGCTGAGCAGGGTGATACGAGCGATGGCGGTCATGGGGATTTCCTCGAAATTATTGATCCGGACTGTCGATGGTCAACTGCTGGGTCGCGGTGGTGCTGCTGGCCAGGGGTTGACTGCGGCCGATCCACTCGCCGGCAGTCGGTTGACCGGCCCGTGAGATGCGCGCAACCAGTTGGACTTCGGGAAAGTTGGACAGTTTCAACTGCGGCATCATCGCATCGGCATCGCCCAGTTCGACGGTCACCGGCAGGTCGGCCACGGTGACACGCTTGGCGGCCAATGGCGCTGGCGGGCCGGAAACGGCGCGGGCGAAGATGAATACGCTGTCAGTCGGCAGAGCGCGGGCTTTGACGTCGGCCGCCAGGTCCACGCGTACTTTCATCACGGCGGTCTTGGCAATTGGCGCGACGGCACCGCCGCCCTCTTTCAACTTCTCGGCCGCGCGGTCGATGCCGCCTTGCAGCGCTGAGCGGGAGTTGTCTTTCTCCGGCAACAAGGCCAACAGACGGTTCCAGTAGTCGATGGCTTCCTGGTAACGCTGCCCTTCAAAGGCGGCGATGCCCAACAGGCCAAGGCTGGTGACTTCCTTCGGGTCGAGTTTCAACGCTTCGTCAGTCAGGGCCTGAAGCTGCGGCGACCACTGCTTGTTGTTGGCAAAGTACTGCGCCTGGGCCCACTGCCCGAGCAACTCGGGCTGGCGACCGGCCAGGGCCACGGTGCGCTCGAAGACCTTGGCCGCGTCGGCCGAACGATCCTGGGCCATGTAGGCGCGACCCAGGAAGTACAAGCCTTCGGCAGAATCCGGTTGCGCCGCCGCAGCCCGTTCCAGGCGCTGGGTCATGTCGGCAAGGGAGACCGGCGGCTGGGCGAATTCGCGGGTCAGTTCAACCTTGTCGATGGCGCCGTAATGCAGGTACAGCCCCAGGCCCAACACCGGCACCAGCACGGCGGCCAGCAGTGGCAGCGGCTTGCCCAGGCGCGATTCGCGGGGCTTTTCCACGCCTTCGGTATCGGCCAGCAATTCACGGGCGGCTTCGGCGCGGCCGGTATCGAGTTGCGCCGCGTTGAGCACGCCTTCGCTTTGTTGGGTTTGCAGTTCAGCAACACGTTCCTGATACAGCGCGACGTTCAACGCGGTGCGGTCTTCTTCACGCTGGGCGCGACGTACGCGCAACACCGGGATCAACAGGAAACTCAAGGCAACCAGGAGCAGCAGGCCAGCTGCGAGCCAGAAATCAATCATCAGTTTTTTTGTCCAGCAGTTGGTCGAGGCGTTGGCGCTCTTGGGCAGATAGCGCATCAGAACCATCGGTAGGCGCCGCACGGCGACGGCGGACGATCACGGCCATGACCACCAGGCCACCCAGCAACAGGGCGGCGGGGCCAAACCAGAGCAAGGCGGTCTTGCTGGTCAGCGCCGGCTTGTAGCGGACAAAATCACCATAGCGATCGACCATGAAGTCGATGATCTGCTGATTGTCCTTGCCTTCGCCCAGCATGCGGAAAATCTCTTTGCGCAGGTCGGCGGCAATCGGTGCGTTGGAGTCGGCGATGTCCTGGTTCTGGCACTTGGGGCAGCGCAGTTCCTTGGTCAGCTCGCGGAAACGCTCACGGTCGCCATCGCGGGCAAACTCGTAGGTGTCGATGGCGGCATGGGCCACGCCCACCAGGCCCAGGGCCAGTACTGCGGCGGTCAACCAACGCTTCATGGCTTGGCCTCATCCACCAGGGCCTGGTACTTGGCCGCCAGTTGTTCGCGCCAGACCACTTCGTCGATCACCCCCACGAACTTGTCGCGGATCACGCCCTTGGCGTCGATAAAGAAGGTTTCCGGGGCACCGTAGACGCCGAGGTTCAGGCCCAGGTTGCCGTCTTCATCGCGCACGTCCAATTGGTACGGGTTGTGGAATTCCGCCAGCCACTTCAAGGCCGCTGCATTGTCGTCCTTGTAGTTGATGCCGTAGATCACCACGCCCTTCTCCGCCAGCTTGTTCAGCACCGGGTGTTCCACGCGGCAAGAGATGCACCAGGTGGCCCACACGTTGACCAGAGCCGGCTTGCCGATCAGGTCTGCCTGGGTCAGGGTTTTATCGCCCTGCACCGTAGGCAACGAGAACGCCGGGAACGGCTTGCCGATCATCGCCGACGGCAGCTCGGCCGGGTCCAGGTACAGGCCGCGATACAAAAACACCGCGACCAGCAGAAACAACGCCAGTGGCAATACCATCAACCAACGCTTCATACCGCAGCTCCCTGCATGCCGAGGGCTTCACGCACCCGGCTCTTGACCTTGACCCGGTAACGCCGGTCCATCGCTGCCAGCAAACCACCGAAGCCGGTCAGCAGGCCGCCGAACCAGATCCAGCGCACAAACGGCTTGACGTGGACCCGCACGGCCCAGGCGCCCTCGCCCAGGGGTTCGCCCAAGGCGACATACAGGTCACGGGTGAACCCGGCGTCGATCCCGGCTTCGGTCATCATCGAGCTCTGTACGGTGTACAGGCGTTTTTCCGGGTGCAGCACGGCGATTTGCTTGCCGTTGCGCAGCACACGCACGGTGCCTTTGTCGGAGGTGAAGTTCGGCCCTTCGAAGTGCTTGGCGCCTTCAAAGACGAACTGGTAGCCGGCCAGGTCCATGGACTCGCCAGGGGCCAGGCGCAGGTCGCGCTCGGCGCTGTTCTGGCTGGACAGCACCACGCCCAGGGCGCACACGGCGATGCCAATGTGCGCGATCTGCATGCCCCAGTAGCTGCGCGTCAGGGTGGGCAGGCCTTTGATCAGGCCCTTGTGCCGGGTCTTGTCGAAGATATCGCGCACGCCGGCCAGCAACACCCAGGCCGCGAGCATAAAGGTGGCGAGCACTGCCCAGTTGAAGTCGCCGTAGGCAATCCCGGCAACCACCGACAGTGCAGCACTGCCCAGCAGCACGGGGATCAACATGCCCAGCAGCCATTTGACCGGGGTGTCTTTCCAGCGCACCAGCACGCCGATGGCCATTACCACCATCAGCAGGCCCATCAACGGGATGAACAATGCGTTGAAGTACGGCGGGCCGACCGACAGCTTGGCGCCGGTCAGGGCATCGAGCACCAGCGGATACAAAGTGCCCAGCAGGATCATCGAGGCCGCAACGATCAGCACCAGGTTATTACCCAGCAGCAGGGTTTCCCGCGACCACAGGTTGAAGCCGACGTGGCTCTTGACCACCGGCGCGCGCAGGGCAAACAGAGTCAGCGAACTACCGACTACAAAGAGCAGGAAGATCAGGATGAACACACCGCGCTCAGGGTCGGCGGCGAACGCGTGCACCGAGGTCAGCACGCCGGAACGCACGAGGAACGTGCCCAGCAGGCTCAGGGAGAAGGCGGCAATGGCCAGCAACACGGTCCAGCTCTTGAACACGCCGCGTTTTTCGGTGACGGCCAGGGAGTGGATCAGCGCCGTGCCCACCAGCCAGGGCATGAAGGAGGCGTTTTCCACCGGGTCCCAGAACCACCAGCCGCCCCAGCCGAGTTCGTAATAGGCCCACCACGAGCCCAGGGTGATGCCGATGCCGAGGAAGGCCCAGGCGACGATGGTCCATGGCCGCGACCAGCGCGCCCAGGCGGCGTCGAGACGCCCGCCGAGCAAGGCGGCGATGGCAAAGGCGAAGGCCACGGAGAAGCCCACATAGCCCATGTACAGCATCGGCGGGTGGACGATCAGGCCGATATCCTGCAGCAACGGGTTGAGGTCGCGACCGTCCATGGGAATCTGCGGCAGGATCCGCTCGAACGGGTTGGAGGTCATGATCAGGAACAGCAAAAAGCCGATGCTGATCATGCCCATCACCGCCAGCACCCGCGCCAGCATGACTTGCGGCAACTGCCGGGAGAACACCGACACGGCAAAGGTCCAGCCGCCGAGGATCAGGGCCCACAACAGCAGGGAGCCTTCGTGGGCGCCCCACACGGCGCTGAACTTGTAGTACCAGGGCAAGGCGCTGTTGGAGTTGCTGGCCACATAGGCGACGGAAAAGTCGTCGGTCATAAACGCGTACGTCAGGCAACCGAAGGCGAACGCCAGGAACGCGAACTGGCCCCAGGCGGCGGGCTGCGCCAGGCTCATCCACAGCCGGTCGCCGCGCCAGGCGCCCAGCAGCGGGACGATGGCCTGGACGATGGCAAAGCACAGGGCGAGGATCATCGCCAATTGGCCCAACTCGGGAATAAACAATGTAGAGGTCATTGCTTAACCCTCCTTGGCTGGGGTGGGCGCGGATTGGCCGCTGTCTTTGAGGGCCTTGGTCACTTCCGGCGGCATGTATTTTTCATCGTGCTTGGCCAACACTTCATCGGCCACCACCACGCCCTGGGCGTTGATTTTGCCCAAGGCAACGATGCCCTGCCCTTCGCGGAACAGGTCCGGGAGGATGCCGCGGTAGGTGATGGTCACGGATTTGTTGAAGTCGGTAACCACGAAGGTCACGTCCAGGGAGTCGCCGGAACGCTTCAGGGAGCCGGCCTCGACCATGCCACCGGCACGGATCCGCGTGTCTTGCGGCGCTTCGCCATTGGCGATCTGGGTCGGGGTATAGAACAGGTTGATGTTCTGCTGCAGGGCACTCAAGGCCAGGCCTACGGCTAACCCGACGCCCACCAGGATGGCAAGGATGATCAACAGACGCTTTCTACGCAGCGGATTCACTTATCGGTCTCCCGGCGCAGACGACGCGCCTCTTGTTGCAGGTAACGCTTGCGGGCCAGGATCGGCGCAACAACGTTGAGGGCCAGGACTGCCAGGCTGATGCCATAGGCTGTCCAGACGTACAGGCCGTGGTGGCCCATGGCGAGAAAATCACTGAAAGAGGCGAAACTCATCCACGGGCTCCCAGGCTGTTTTGCACTTCGACCTTGACCCAACTGGCGCGGGCTTCACGCTTGAGCACTTCGAGGCGCATGCGCATCAGCAACACTGCGCCGAAGAAGCAGTAGAAGCCCAGGACCATCAGCAGCAGCGGCGCCCACATTTCCACGGGCATCGCCGGTTTTTCAGTGAGGGTGAAGGTGGCGCCCTGGTGCAGGGTGTTCCACCACTCCACCGAGTACTTGATGATCGGGATATTGATCACGCCGACAATCGCCAGCACCGCGCAGGCCTTGGCGGCGCTGTCACGATTGCTGATCGCGTTGCCCAGGGCAATCAGACCGAAGTACAGAAACAGCAGAATCAACATGGACGTTAGTCGCGCATCCCAGACCCACCACGAGCCCCAGGTCGGTTTGCCCCAGATTGCCCCGGTGAGCAGCGCCACCGCGGTCATCCACGCACCGATGGGCGCCGCGCATTGCAGGGCGACGTCGGCCAGCTTCATCTTCCACACCAGCCCGACAATGCCGCACACCGCGAGCATCACGTAGCAGGACTGGGCCAGCAGCGCGGCGGGCACGTGGATATAGATGATGCGAAAGCTGTTGCCCTGCTGGTAGTCCGGTGGTGCGAAGGCCAGGCCCCAGACCAGGCCGATACCGATCAGCAGGAAGGCGGCGACGGCGAGCCAGGGCAGCATTTTGCCGCTGATCCCGTAGAACCACTTGGGCGAGCCGAGCTTGTGAAACCAGGTCCAGTTCATTGCTGTTTCCATCACGGTTGCTTCTTGTCGTTGCAAGAAGCTTAGGGTCTTTACTGACGCAGTGAAAATACCGGGTCAGACCTCATTATTCGCCGACGCTGATCTTCAGGCCGGCCGCTATAGCAAAGGGTGTCAGGGTTACCGCCAGGGCGGTCAGGCTGCCAAGCCACAAGAGGTAACCGGTCGCCGGCATCCCCATGAGCGCGGCCTGCAAGGCGCCGCTGCCCAGGATCAATACCGGGATATACAAAGGTAGAATCAGCAAGGCCAGCAACAGCCCCCCACGTTTCAGGCCCACCGTCAGTGCTGCACCCACCGCCCCCAGCAGGCTCAGCACCGGGGTACCTAGCAACAACGAGGCCAGCAAGACGGGCAGGCATTCGGCGGGCAGGCCCAGCATCATCGCCAGCAGCGGTGCGAGCAGGA
Source organism: Pseudomonas sp. MF5691 (assembly GCF_016405645.1). NCBI lineage: Bacteria > Pseudomonadati > Pseudomonadota > Gammaproteobacteria > Pseudomonadales > Pseudomonadaceae > Pseudomonas > Pseudomonas sp. MF5691. The sequence continues at coordinate 28,204 of NZ_JAEKDC010000031.1, read as the reverse complement.
CCAGTGCCAGGCCGGAGAAGGCCCAGTGTGCCAGTACCTTGGCCAGAACCAGAAGAGGCAGAGGGTGCGACGAAAGGACCCACTGTTCAAGGGAACCATCTTCGAAATCACTGCGAAACAGCCCGTCCAGCGAGAGCAGGACGGACAAAAGGGCCGCGACCCACACCAGTCCCGGAGACAAGGTTTGCAACAGTTTAGTCTCGGGACCGACCGCCAACGGGAACAACGCGATGACAATCGCGAAGAACACCAGCGGGTTGGCCAGTTCAGCCGGGCGGCGACACAGCAAACGGGCCTCGCGGGCGACCAACAGGGCAAATACACTCATACGGACCACCGTCCCAGGTCCAGGTCGCGGTAACCGGCAGGCATGCGGGTCAAGGTGTGGTGGGTAGTGAGGACCACCATGCCGCCTTGCTCGCAGTGCCGGGCCAGGTGTTCTTCGAGCTGCGCCACGCCCTGCTTGTCGAGGGCGGTGAAGGGTTCGTCGAGGATCCACAACGGCGGGCCCTCCAGGTACAGGCGGGCCAGGGCCACCCGGCGCTGCTGGCCGGCCGACAGGGTATGGCACGGCACATCTTCGAAGCCCTTGAGCCCGACGGCCGCCAGGGCCTGCCAGATGGATGCGCGCGGGGCCGGATGATGCAGGGCGCTGAGCCAACTGAGGTTCTCTTCGGCCGTCAGCACATCCTTGATCCCCGCAGCGTGGCCGATCCACACCAGATTGCGCGCCAGCTCCGTGCGTTGCTCTTGCAGCGGCTTGCCATTGAGGCGCACCTGGCCTGCCGTGGGCTGCATCAAACCGGCCAGCAGGCGCAGCAGGCTGGTCTTGCCACTGCCGTTGGGGCCGCTGATCTGCACCATGTCGCCCGCCGACAGCCGCAACTCGAGGTGTTCGAACAACATCCGCAGGTCTCGCTCACAGGCAAGCGCAACGGCTTCAAGTAGGGGGCTGGTCACAAGATCGCGGGCCTTTACGGTTCAAGTCGGCGGTGGAACGGCCGTTAAAGAGATGCACAATAACTGCATTGGCGGCCTGTTTTAGAGAGCTGGATCAATCAGTTGAGATGTTTTTGACCCGCTCTTTGAAGACGGGCGGCATTATACATGTGATGCCCTACTCTAAAGAGGGCAATTTCCTTGAGACGGCGGCCACGATGACCGGTGACATCAACCTTCCGACCCTGCCCCCTGCCCCGGCCTCCGGGCCCAGGCCTGCGCCTGCGGTGGGCGAACTGCTGAAACTGCTGGAGCCGCAGACTGGGTTGATCGACGCCGGCAAAACCGTGAACGCCGAGGTCCTGGCGCTCAAGCAAGGCGGTGAAGCCTTTCAGCTGTTGCTCAAGCTGACCCTTGAAGGTGGCCGGCAAACCCTGGTGCAGGCCGCGAGCAGCCAGCCACTGCCCCTGGGCAGCAACGTGGCGGTGAGCCAGACGGCATCGGGCGACCTGGCGATCAGCCTGCAGCAGGCCCTCAGCGCCAATGTCGCCGCCCTGACCCGCATCGACACCCACCAGTTGCCGGTGGGCACCTTGCTCCAGGCCAAGGTGCTGACCTCGCAGATGCTGCCCCAGGGCGCCGGGCAACCGGCGCTATACCGTTCGCTGGTGTCGGTGCTCAACAACGCCCTGAGCGGTACCACCCTGACCCTGGAAAGCCCGCAGCCGCTGCGCGTCGGTAGCTTGTTGAGTGCCGTGGTGCAGGGTGCGCAGACCCTGGATTTCGTGCCCCTGAGTGGGCTGCGCGATCAACTGGCGGTCAGCCAGCAACTGGCCGCCCAGCAAAGCCGCCAGGCCTCGCTGGAGGGCGTGTTCAATGCCCTGAAAAACCTGCCCGATGACACCTCCGCACAATTGCGCGCCGCCGTCGATCGCCTGCTGGCCGGGCTGCCGGATGTGGCGCAGGTCAGCAACCCCAGGGTGCTGGCACAACTGCTGCACAACAGCGGCGTGTTCCTTGAAGCCAAGCTGCTGGCCGGGCAAAACCCGCAAGTGCCACCGCTGGATATGAAGGGCAGCCTGCTGCGCCTGGTCAACGAATTGCTACCCGCCCTGCCCGCCAACACCAACCTCAATGCAATCCTGGCCGCCAATACCCTGGCGCAGATGCTACCCAGCTTTGTCCGCAGCCCGCTGGGTACCCTCGGCCAGGTGGGCGCCCGCAACGCGCCGGGCGGCTTCCCATTGCCGGAGCGCCTGCTGCAGCGCCTGGACGGTGAAAACAGCCTGGAAAACCTGCTGCGCCTGGCCGCCGGCGCCATCTCGCGCTTGCAGAGCCATCAACTGTCGAGCCTGGAACAGAGTGGCACCACCGCCGATGGCCGCCTGCAAACCACCTGGCAACTGGAAATCCCCATGCGCACCTTGCAAGACATCGTGCCGCTGCAGGTCAAGTTCCAGCGCGAAGAGCCGGCGCCGGACAAGGACGAGCCGGAACGCAAGATCGAACGCGACGCGAAGAAGATGCTGTGGCGCGTGGAACTGGCCTTCGACATGGAGCCCCTGGGCCCCTTGCAGGTCCAGGCACAATTGAGCCAGGGCAAACTGTCCAGCCAGCTATGGGCCACCCGCCCCTACACCGCCAGCCTGATCGAAAGCCACCTGGGCAGCCTGCGCGAGCGCCTGGTGTCGTCGGGCCTCAATGTCGGCGACCTCGACTGCCACCTCGGCACCCCGCCCCGCGGGCCAAAGACCGGGCTGGAACAACGCTGGGTGGATGAAACCGCATGAAAAACCCCAACCCACCACGCCAGGCCATCGCCCTCAAATACGACGGCAAAGCCGCCCCCGCCCTGACCGCCAAAGGCGACGACGCCCTGGCCGAAGCCATCCTGAAGTTGGCGCGCGAACATGAAGTCCCGATTTATGAAAATGCCGAGCTGGTGAAACTGCTGGCGCGCATGGAGTTGGGTGACAGCATTCCCGAAGAGCTGTACCGCACCATCGCCGAGATTATTGCGTTTGCCTGGACGCTCAAAGGCAAGTTCCCCGCGGGGTATGACCCGAATGCCGAGCCAATGGAGCGGGATGTGACGGCGCGCGGGGATGATTACTGACGTTTCGAGGATGCACACAGATCAAAAAATGTGGGAGCGGGCTTACCTGCGATGGCGGCGGGTCAGGCGGTACTGCCTTGGCTGACACACCGCTTTCGCGAGCAAGCCCGCTCCCACATGGGAATTGCGGCGGGTGCTGGAAGTGGGGGCGGTAAAAATAAGTGTGGGCTGGCTTGCCTGCTCCCACATTTGAATCAATAGCGTGTCAGCTTTTGTGCAACTCCCACATTGGAACTGCGGCGAGTGCTGGAAGTGGGGGCGACAAAAAACAAGTGTGGGAGCTGGCTTGCCTGCGATGGCGGTGGGTCAGTCGGTACAGCCTTGGCTGACACACCGCCATCGCGGGCAAGCCCGCTCCCACATTTGAATCAGTAGAGTGTCAGCTTTTGTGCAACTCCCACATTGGAACTGCGGCGAGTGCTGGAAGTGGGGGCGACAAAAAACAAGTGTGGGAGCTGGCTTGCCTGCGATGGCGGTGGGTCAGTCGGTACATGTATTGACTGACCCACCGCTTTCGCGAGCAAGCCTGCTCCTACATTTGAATCAGTACAGTGTCAGCTTTTGTGCAACTTGCTCATCAACTGTGCCTCGGCCTGGGTCAGGCCACAGGATTGGGTCAGTTCGTCCACCGTAGCGCCCATGCCCACCAGTTTTGCCGCCTGGGCAAAAGACAGGTTGGCCGGGTCGCGCTGTTCCAGTGCCGACAGTTTGTCGGGCAACGGGGCGAGGATGGCGCGCAGTTCGTGCACGTCCTCCCCTACCCGCACGGCGCTTTGCTGGTAGTTGTCCACGCGCTTGGCCATCTCGCGCAGGCGCTGGTCACGCACGGCGTCGCGCTCGGCCTGTTGCAAGGCCAATTCGCGTTGCTGGCGCATATGGCGCAGCAATACCACTACAGTCCCGATCCACAGCAGGGCCAGGACGATTACCGCTACCTCAAGCATCAATCAGATGTTCTCCAGGTCCGACCACTCTTCTTCGCTCATCATCTTGTCCAGCTCAACCAGGATCAGCAGCTCGCCGTTCTTGTTGCACACACCCTGGATGAACTTGGCCGATTCTTCGTTGCCGACATTCGGCGCGGTCTCGACTTCCGATTGGCGCAGGTAAACCACTTCGGCCACGCTGTCGACCATGATCCCGACCACTTGCTTGTCGGCTTCGATGATGACGATACGCGTGTTGTCGTTGACTTCAGTCGGCATCAGGCCAAAACGCTGGCGCGTGTCGATCACGGTCACCACGTTGCCGCGCAGGTTGATGATGCCCAGCACGTAGCTCGGCGCACCCGGCACTGGCGCGATTTCGGTGTAGCGCAGCACTTCCTGCACGCGCATCACGTTGATGCCGTAAGACTCGTTGTCCAGCTTGAAGGTTACCCATTGCAGAATCGGATCATCCAAACCCTGTGCGGACGCTGACTTATTCATACCCCTGACCCCTTCAAATACCGTTGATAACGGCGTGTGTTCTTCTTTGGCAGCACCGTGGTACTGCGCCTCTTATCAAGTACGTTTGTTACCTGGCAGATCTTTTACCGCGCCGCTGGCTATCAGCTCCGCCAATTCGGCGACATCCAGCAGCGCGCACATATGTTCGATCACGGTGCCCGCCAGCCATGGCCGCTGGCCACGGTGGCTGCGCCATTTGATTTCATTGGGGTCCAGGCGCAGCGAACGGCTGACCTGATGCACCGCCAGCCCCCATTCGTAGCCCTGCACCGAGATCACGTATTGCAGGCCCTGGCGGAAATCGTCGCGATAGCGGTCGGGCATCACCCAGCGCGCAGTATCCAGCACCTTGAGGTTGCCGGCCTGGCTCGGCAGGATCCCGAGGAACCACTCCGGCTGGCCAAACAACGGCGTCAATTCCTGGCCTTCCAGGGAGTAAATCGACCCCAGGCACACCAGCGGCACCGCCAGGGTCAACCCGGCCACATCGAACAGCAGGCATTCGAACGACTCGGCAGCCCACGCTGGCCGACCATCGGTTTCCACCGGTGGCGGCGTAATGCTCGGCGGTCGATGCACCTCGGCCACCGGCGGCACCAGCACCAGAGGTGCAGGCGTTTCCACGACCGCGACGGCGACAGGCACCGCCAACGCATCACGGGCCTGCTCTTCGAGGACCGCCAGTTGAAACTCATCCAGGCTGGCCTCAGCCTCGACCACAGGCACCGCCAGCACTTCATCCAGCACCAGGATCGGCTCGGGCAGCACTTCCTCGGTCGCATCCTGCAGCAGTGCGTCCAGGTAGGACTGCAGCGCCAGTTGCGGCCGGGTCTTGATATCGACAGGACGATTCATCTGTATGCCCACGCGCACGCACCGTTAACCGTGTATTCAAAGGTTATCGGCCTGCCCGCGCTCGGACTTGAATCAAAAGTCCGTGACATCAGGCAAAACCCATCGCGGGCAAGACTCGCTCCTACAGGGTTGTTCATTTCACGCCACCTGCGCCACAAGTTGCTGGGCCAGCAGATGCTTGAGCAAGGCGCGATACGCCAGCACGCCACGGCTTTTGCCATCGAATTGCGAGGGCGCGAGGCCGGCGCGGCTGGCGTCACGCAAGCGCGTGTCCACCGGGATATAGCCTTGCCAGATGGTCTCGGGGTAAGCATCGCGCAGTACGCGCAGGGTGCCGAGGGAGGCCTGGGTGCGACGGTCGAACAGGGTCGGCACGATGCTGAACGGCAACGCCTGTTTGCGCGAACGGTTGATCATCGCCAGGGTATTGACCATGCGCTCCAGGCCTTTGACCGCCAAGTGCTCGGTCTGCACCGGGATCACCAACTGCTGGCTGGCCGCCAGGGCATTGACCATCAGTACGCCGAGCAATGGCGGGCTGTCGATGATGGCGTAGTCGAAGTCCTGCCACAGTTGCGCCAGGCTCTTGGCGATCACCAGGCCCAGGCCGCTCTGCCCCGGCGACTGGCGCTCGAGGGTGGCCAGGGCGGTGCTGGAGGGCAACAGGGAAATCTTCTCGTTGCTGGTGGGCAGCAGCAGTTGCCCGGGCAAGCCTGCGGGGACGCTGCCCTTGTGCAGGAACAGGTCAAAGCAGCTGTGTTCCAGGGCATCGGGGTCGTAGCCGAAATAGCTGGTCATCGAGCCATGGGGATCCAGGTCGACAATGACCACGCGCTTGCCCGCCTCGGCCAGCAGGCCGGCTAAGGCGATGGAGGTGGTGGTCTTGCCGACCCCACCTTTTTGATTGGCAACTGCCCAGACTCTCATTCGGATTGTTCCTCCCGGCAGGCACTGGCTCGACCGAGAAATAGCACGAGGTTATAGAGCCGGTGACAGAGAATTGACGGCACTCTCACGAACCGGCGGCTTTACGGGCGTCGGTGCAGTTTGTGTGCCAGCCCGCTTCATTGCAGCATCAGGTTGTGCATTGGCCGCACCGGTGGCAGTCAGGCTGCGCCGCACATCGAGGTTGCGCGACACCACCAACACCACCCGCCGGTTGCGCGCGCGACCTTCGGCTGTCGCATTATTGGCCACCGGCTGGAATTCGCCGTACCCCACCGACGCCAGGCGCCCGGGGTTCACACCCTGCATAGCCAGCATGCGCACGATGCTCGCCGAGCGCGCCGACGACAGTTCCCAGTTGGTGGGAAATTGCGCGGTATGGATCGGCTGGTCATCGGTAAAGCCTTCGACGTGGATCGGGTTGTCGAAGGGTTTGAGGATGGCCGCCACCTTGTCGATGATGCTGAAGGCTATGTCGCTGGGGATGGCATCGGCGCTGGCGAACAGCAGGCTGGAGTTAAGCTCGATCTCCACCCACAACTCATTGCCACGAATGGTCATCTGGTTGGAGCTGATCAGGTCGCCAAACGCCGCGCTGATATCGTCGGCGATGCTCTTGAGCGGGTCGCTGCCGCCACTGATGCCGGCGTCAGTCTCGTCGCTGTCCTTGACCAGGGGTTTGGCCGGGGTGGTGGTCTTGGGCCGTTCGTCGCCAATGGGAATCGGTTTGAGGGCCCGGTCCGAATCGGTAAATACGCCTACCAGCGCTTCGGAGATAACCTTGTACTTGCCTTCGTTGATCGAGGAAATGGAGTACATCACCACAAAAAAGGCGAACAGCAAGGTGATGAAGTCGGCGTAGGACACCAGCCAGCGTTCATGATTGACGTGCTCTTCAGGCTCGCGGCGGCGACGGCTCACAGGCAATACCCCCCATCAATCCATGAAGCCCTGGAGCTTCAATTCAATGGAGCGCGGGTTCTCACCCTCGGCAATCGACAGGATGCCCTCCAGCAGCATTTCCCGGTAACGGGACTGGCGCATGGCAATGGATTTGAGCTTGCTGGCAATCGGCAGCAGCAACAGGTTGGCACTGGCCACGCCATAGATGGTGGCGACGAACGCCACGGCAATGCCGCTGCCCAGTTGCGAGGGGTCGGCCAGGTTGCCCATCACGTGGATCAAGCCCATCACCGCACCGATGATGCCGATGGTCGGCGCGTAGCCGCCCATGCTTTCAAAGACTTTGGCCGCGTTGATATCGCGGCTTTCCTGGGTGTAGAAGTCCACTTCGAGGATGCTGCGGATGGCTTCCGGCTCGGCGCCGTCCACCAGCAGTTGCAGGCCTTTGCGTGCGTAGCTGTCGGGTTCGGCATCGGCCACGCCTTCCAGGCCCAGCAGGCCCTCCTTGCGCGCGGTGAGGCTCCAGTTGACCACGCGGTCGATACCACCGGCCAGGTCCACACGTGGCGGGAAAATGATCCACACCAGGATCTGCATCGCCCGCTTGAATGAGCTCAGGGGCGACTGCAACAGCGCCGCGCCCACGGTGCCGCCGATCACGATCAGCGCCGCCGGACCGTTGGCCAGCGCGCCAAGATGGCCGCCTTCCAGGTAGTTGCCACCGATAATGGCGACAAACGCCAGAAGGATCCCAACCAGGCTCAACACATCCATCAGTGACAGGCCTCCACCAGGTGCTTGCCGATGTCATCCAGGCTGTAGACCGCGTCGGCCAGGTCGGCCTTGACGATAGCCATGGGCATGCCATAGATCACGCAACTGGCTTCGTCCTGGGCCCAGATCGAGCTACCGCCCTGCTTGAGCAAGCGCGCGCCTTCACGACCGTCGGCGCCCATACCGGTGAGGACCACCGCCAGAACTTTGTCACCGTAGGACTTGGCCGCCGAACCGAAGGTGATATCCACGCACGGCTTGTAGTTCAGGCGCTCGTCACCCGGCAGGATTTTCACCGCGCCGCGACCGTCGACCATCATTTGCTTGCCACCGGGAGCCAGCAACGCCAGGCCTGGGCGCAGGATGTCGCCGTCTTCGGCTTCCTTGACGCTGATGCGGCACAGCTTGTCCAGGCGCTCGGCAAAGGCCTTGGTGAACGCGGCGGGCATATGCTGGATCAACACGATCGGCGCAGGGAAGTTGGCCGGCAACTGGGTCAAGACGCGCTGCAAGGCCACCGGGCCGCCAGTGGACGTGCCAATGGCCACCAGCTTGTAGGCCTTGCGCTTGGGCGCGGGCGACGAGGCACTGGGCGCCGGCGCACGCGTCGGGGCCACGGCAGGCCGTGCCACAGGGGCAGGAGCCGGGCGCCCGAAACTGCTGCTGGTCGGTGCCGGCGCCGGTACCGGGGCGGGAGCCACCGGCGCGCGGAAGCTGCTGCGGTTGCTGCGCGAGATGCTGTGCACCTTCTCGCAGAGCATCTGCTTGACCTTTTCCGGATTGCGCGAGATGTCTTCGAAATTCTTCGGCAGAAAGTCCACGGCGCCAGCGTCCAGCGCGTCGAGGGTCACCCGGGCGCCTTCGTGGGTCAGCGACGAGAACATCAAGACCGGGGTCGGGCAACGCTGCATGATGTGGCGCACGGCGGTGATGCCATCCATCATCGGCATCTCGTAGTCCATGGTGATCACGTCCGGCTTCAATGCCAGGGCCTGATCAATCGCCTCTTTGCCATTGGTGGCCGTACCGACCACCTGGATGTTGGAATCCGCTGAAAGAATTTCCGAGACGCGGCGGCGGAAGAAACCCGAATCGTCCACCACCAGAACCTTGACTACCATAACCACTCCGTTAGGCCGGGCGAGGGACAACCGCCCTGCCCGGGCCGAATCAAATACGCCGTGCGGCGTAACGCTTGAGCATGCTCGGAACATCGAGAATCAGCGCGATCCGACCGTCACCGGTAATGGTCGCACCCGACATGCCTGGCGTTCCTTGCAGCATCTTGCCCAATGGCTTGATGACTACTTCTTCCTGGCCAACCAGTTGATCGACGACAAAGCCGATACGCTGGGTGCCCACGGACAGGATCACCACGTGGCCTTCGCGCTGCTCTTCATGAGCGGCAGACGCCACCAGCCAACGCTTGAGGTAGAACAGAGGCAGGGCCTTGTCCCGCACAATCACCACTTCCTGGCCGTCGACCACGTTGGTGCGCGACAGGTCGAGGTGGAAGATTTCGTTGACGTTGACCAGCGGGAAGGCGAACGCCTGGTTGCCCAGCATCACCATCAGGGTCGGCATGATCGCCAGGGTCAACGGCACCTTGATGACGATCTTCGAGCCTTGGCCCTTGGTCGAGTAAATATTGATCGAGCCATTGAGCTGGCTGATCTTGGTCTTCACCACGTCCATGCCCACGCCACGGCCGGACACATCGGAAATCTCGGTCTTGGTCGAGAAGCCCGGGGCGAAAATCAGGTTGTAGCACTCGGTATCGGTCAGGCGGTCGGCGGCGTCCTTGTCCATGACGCCGCGTTTGACCGCGATGCCGCGCAGGATATTGGAGTCCATGCCTTTGCCGTCATCGGTGATCGACAGCAGGATATGGTCGCCTTCCTGTTCGGCCGCCAGGATCACTTTGCCCAGGCGCGGCTTGCCGCTGGCTTCGCGCTCTTCCGGAGTTTCCACACCGTGGTCGACCGCGTTGCGCACCAAGTGGACCAGCGGGTCGGCCAGGGCCTCGACCAGGTTTTTGTCGAGGTCGGTCTCTTCACCCACCAGCTCCAGGGCGATCTCTTTTTTCAACTGCCGGGCCAAGTCACGCACCAGGCGCGGGAAGCGCCCGAAGACTTTCTTGATCGGCTGCATGCGCGTCTTCATCACCGCGGTCTGCAGGTCGGCAGTGACCACGTCGAGGTTCGACACGGCCTTTTGCATGGCTTCGTCGCCACTGCTCAAGCCCAGGCGTACCAGGCGGTTACGCACCAGCACCAGTTCGCCGACCATGTTCATGATGTCGTCCAGGCGCGCGGTATCGACCCGCACGGTGGTTTCGGCTTCACTGGCCGGGGCTTTGTCGGCAGGTGCCGGAGCGCGGGCTGACGCCGGGGCGGCGGCACGGGCGGGAGCCGGTGCGGCGGCCTTGGCAGCAACGGGTGCCGGCTTGGCCACCGCTGCGGTGGCGGTCGCGGCGGCTGCGGCGGCAGGTGCCACCTCGGAAAACTTGCCCTTGCCGTGCAACTCATCCAGCAGGGATTCGAATTCGTGATCGCTGATCAGGCCATCCGCCGCCGGTGCGGCAGCCGGCGCCGCAGCCGGTGCAGCCGCAGCCGCAGCCGCCGCAGCGACTGCCGGCAACGCCTCGGCAGCAAACGAGCCCTTGCCATGCAACTGATCCAGCAGTGCTTCAAATTCGTCGTCGGTGATATCGGTGCTGGCCGCTGGCGCAGCAGGCTCCACCGGCGTCGGTGCGGCTGCCACGGCGTCCGGGGCGAACTGGCCCTTGCCGTGCAACTGGTCGAGCAATGACTCGAACTCGGCGTCGGTGATGTCTTCGGTGGTCGGCACCATCGGCGGCGCAGCTGCGGCCGGGGCTTCTGCCTCGGCCTTGACCGCATTGAGGGAGTCCAGCAGTTGCTCGAATTCGCTGTCAGTGACGTCGGGTTCGGCCACTGGCTCAGGCGCCGCCTCAACCACCGGGGCGGCAGCTACCGCGCCAGGCTCTGCCAGGCGCGCCAGGGCGGCCAGCAGTTCCGGGGTGGCAGCCGTAATCGGTGCGCGTTCGCGCACTTCATTGAACATGCCGTTGACCGCGTCCAGGGCTTCGAGGATCACGTCCATCAATTCCGAATCAACGTGCCGCTCACCCTTGCGCAGGATGTCGAACACGTTTTCGGCGATGTGGCAGCACTCCACCAGCTCATGGAGCTGGAGGAAGCCGGCGCCCCCTTTTACAGTGTGAAAACCGCGAAAAATTGCATTGAGCAGGTTCCCATCATCCGGTCGGCTTTCCAGCTCGACCAGTTGCTCGGACAACTGCTCTAGAATTTCGCCGGCCTCTACAAGGAAATCCTGAAGGATTTCTTCATCGGCGCCGAAGCTCATATTGCGTGCTCCTTAGAAGCCTAAACTGGACAGCAAATCGTCTACGTCATCTTGACCTGACATAACGTCTTCACGTTTATCGGCATGAATCTGCGGACCTTCACCCTTGGCGAGGTGTTTTTGTGGATCTTTTTCCGAGAGGATCGCTTCGCGGTCGTGTTCGATGCCGGCAAAACGGTCGACCTGGCCAGCCATCAGCACCAGTTTGAGCAGGTTGCTTTCCACTTCGGTGACCAGCAGGGTCACGCGCTTGATCACCTGGCCGGTAAGGTCCTGGTAATCCTGGGCCAGCAGAATGTCATTGAGGTTGCTGGAAACCGTACGGTTTTCCTGCTCGCTGCGTGACAGGAAGCCTTCGACCCGGCGCGCCAGGTCACGAAATTCTTCAGCGCCCACTTCGCGCCGCATGAAGCGGCCCCAGTCGGTGCTCAACGCCTTGGCCTCGTTGGCCATGCCGTTCACCAGGGGCGTGGCGTTTTCCACCAGGTCCATGGTGCGATTGGCTGCCGCCTCAGTCAGCCTGACCACATAGGACAGGCGTTCGGTGGCATCAGTGATCTGCGAGATTTCCTCGGCCTGGGGCATGTGCGGGTCGATCTGGAAATTGACGATCGCACTGTGCAACTCACGGGTGAGCTTGCCCACTTCCTGGTACAGGCCGCGGTCGCGGGTCTGGTTGAGCTCATGGATCAACTGCACTGCGTCGCCGAACTGGCCTTTTTCCAGGCTTTCGACGAGTTGGTGAGCATGTTTTTTCAGGGTCGACTCAAAGTCGGCCTGCGATGATTCTTTATGCTCCATAGCTCCCCCGTGGCAGCATCAATGACCGATGCGTTCGAAGATTTTTTCAATCTTCTCTTTCAAGGCCAGTGCAGTGAATGGCTTGACCACATAGCCGTTGACCCCGGCCTGGGCGGCTTCGATGATCTGTTCACGCTTGGCTTCAGCGGTCACCATCAGCACAGGCAGGCTGCGCAGCTTTTCATCAGCGCGCACGTGGCGCAGTAGATCAATGCCGGTCATGCCAGGCATGTTCCAGTCAGTTACCAGAAAGTCGATGCTCCCGCTGTTGAGGATCGGAATCGCCGTAATGCCGTCATCCGCCTCGACCGTGTTAGTGAACCCAAGGTCACGCAACAGGTTTTTTATGATCCGCCGCATCGTTGAGAAGTCATCAACGATGAGGATTTTCATGTTCTTGTCCAATTCGACCTCCAAGCAGTCTTAAACGCGTCCAGCACCTGGGCGCGCCATATCATTCAACAGGCATTACACAAAAAGGACTGCTGGGCACATCACGGGCCGCTCCCGCCGGGCTTGCGCCCTGGCGGTTATCGTTCGCAGTGTCCCCACACTGCCTGTCAGCGCGCTCGCCACTCTCCCAAACGCCCCCGCAAGCGGGCCGCGCATTGGCTATGAAGCTGGCTGACCCGCGATTCGCTGACCCCCAGGACCTCACCGATTTCCTTGAGGTTCAGCTCTTCGTCGTAGTACAGCGCCAACACCAGCCGCTCACGTTCCGGCAGATTGGCAATCGCCTCTGCCAGGGCGCCCTGGAAGCGTTCATCTTCCAGGTCGCGTGAAGGCTCCTGGTGAGCACTCGCGCCATCCTCATGCAGCCCTTCATGTTCGCCGTCCTGTAGCAGGTCGTCGAAACTGAACAGGCGGCTGCCCAAGGTATCGTTCAAAATCCCGTAGTAATCGTCGAGACTCAATTGGAGTTCGGCCGCAACTTCGTGATCTTTAGCGTCGCGACCGGTTTTTGCTTCAATTGAGCGAATTGCGTCACTCACCATCCGGGTATTGCGGTGGACCGAACGCGGCGCCCAATCACCTTTACGCACCTCATCGAGCATCGCGCCACGGATACGGATACCCGCATACGTCTCGAAACTCGCGCCCTTGCTCGCGTCGTACTTGGTCGACACCTCGAGCAGGCCGATCATGCCCGCCTGGATCAGGTCTTCGACCTGGACACTGGCGGGCAGGCGTGCCAGCAGGTGGTAGGCAATGCGCTTGACCAGGGGCGCATAGCGCTCGATCAATTCGCCCTGGCTGTCACGCGCCGACTTCTTGTAAAGGTTGTAGCCGCTGGCTGTCATAGCACCGGTCCTGCACTCGTCTGATGCACCAATCGCTCGACGAAAAACTCCAGATGCCCCCGGGGATTGGCGGGCAGTGGCCAGGTATCGACCTTCTGAGCAATTGCCTTGAACGCCAACGCGCATTTCGAACGAGGGAACGCTTCATAGACTGCACGCTGCTTTTGCACAGCCTTGCGCACACACTCGTCATAGGGAACTGCGCCGACGTATTGTAAGGCGACATCGAGGAAGCGATCCGTGACCTTGGTCAACTTGGCGAACAGGTTGCGCCCTTCTTGCGGGCTCTGGGCCATGTTGGCCAGCACGCGGAAGCGGTTCATGCCGTAGTCGCGGTTGAGCAGTTTGATCAGGGCGTAGGCGTCGGTGATCGAGGTGGGCTCGTCGCAGACCACCAGCAATACTTCCTGCGCGGCGCGCACGAAGCTGACCACGGACTCGCCAATCCCGGCGGCGGTGTCGATCACCAGCACGTCGAGGTTGTCGCCGATATCACTGAAGGCCTGGATCAGGCCGGCATGCTGCGCCGGGCTCAGATGCACCATGCTCTGGGTGCCGGAGGCGGCCGGGACGATGCGAATCCCCCCGGGCCCCTGCAACAGCACATCGCGCAGCTCACAGCGGCCCTCAATGACATCGGCCAGGGTATGTTTGGGCGTCAGTCCCAGCAGAACGTCAACGTTCGCCAGGCCCAGGTCGGCATCCAGCAGCATGACGCGGCGGCCAAGCTCTGCCAGGGCCAGGGACAAATTCACTGACACGTTAGTTTTCCCGACGCCACCTTTGCCGCCGGTCACCGCGATCACCTGTACGGGATGCATGCTGCCCATGTTCTTTCTTTACCTTGTCTTGCTTAGCCGCAGGCTACATAGGGTGGCCGCGGTAGCAGACCATCAATGTAGGTACATTGCACTGTGTTCATGTTGCCTTTCAGCCGACCCGTTTGGCTGGGTTGTGATAGAGGTCGGCGAACATATCCGCCATCGCCTCTTCACTGGGTTCATCCTGCATTTGCACACTGACCGCACGGCTGACCAACTGATGACGGCGCGGCAGATGTAAGTCATCCGGGATCCGCGGCCCGTCGGTCAGGTAGGCGACCGGTAATTCATGGCTGATGGCAAGGCTCAACACTTCGCCCAGGCTTGCGGTTTCATCCAGCTTAGTCAGGATACAACCGGCCAGTCCGCAACGTTTGTAGCTGTGGTACGCAGCAGTCAGAACCTGTTTTTGGCTGGTGGTTGCAAGTACCAGATAATTTTTCGACTTGATCCCGCGCCCGGCCAGGCTTTCCAGTTGCATGCGCAATGCCGGGTCGCTGGCTTGCAGGCCGGCGGTATCAATCAGCACCACGCGCTTGCGCAGCAGTGGGTCGAGGGCGTTGGCCAGGGACTGGCCCGGGTCGACATGGGTCACCGGCACATTGAGGATCCGGCCCAAAGTCTTGAGCTGTTCCTGCGCGCCGATGCGGTAGCTGTCCATGCTCACCAGGGCAATGTTGTGGGCGCCGTACTTGAGGACATAACGGGCGGCCAGCTTGGCCAGGGTGGTGGTCTTGCCCATGCCGGCGGGGCCGACCATGGCAATCACGCCACCTTCTTCAAGGGGTTCGATTTCCGGAGTCTGGATCATCCGCGCCAGGTGCGCCAGCAACATGCGCCAGGCTTGGCGAGGCTCTTCAATGCCGGTGGTCAGCTCCAGCAGGTCGCGGGACAACGGGCCGGACAGGCCAATGCGTTGCAGGCGGCGCCAGAGGTTGGCCTGTTGCGGCTTGCTGCCCTGCAACTGGTTCCAGGCCAGCGAGCCCAACTGCACTTCCAAAAGCTCGCGCAGGCCATTGAGCTCAAAACGCATCGAGTCAAACACGCGCTGGTCAACCGCAGCGGCCGGTGCTGGCGCGGCGGGACGTGGCGGCTCGACAAAAGTCGGCTCTACCAGTGGCTCGGCCGCCGTCAGCGGCAGGCCGGCAAACAATTGGCGATTAGTGGTCGCATCGCTGTCGCCCCGCATGCTCAGCTCGGCCTGGGCCGAGACAATGCGCGAGGCGGTCTTGCGCAACTCGTCTTCGAGTTCCATGTTCGGTACACGCGGCGCCAGGGCCTGGGGTTTGTAATCCAGGGCAGCCGTCAGCTCGACACCGCCGGCAATGCGACGGTTACCGATAATAGCCGCGTCGGCGCCCAGCTCATCACGAACCAGCTTCATGGCCTGACGCATATCGGCGGCGAAAAAACGCTTTACTTGCATAACCCACTACCTCAGCCGTTGGGCCCTACTGTCGCGACGATAGTCACTTGCTTATTGTCAGGAATTTCCTGGTAAGCCAAAACGTGCAAATTCGGTACTGCCAGGCGTCCAAACCGCGACAACATCGCTCGGACGGGGCCTGCCACCAGCAGAATCACCGGTTGGCCCTGCATTTCCTGACGCTGTGCGGCGTCGATCAACGAACGCTGCAGCTTTTCAGCCATGCTTGGCTCCAGCAGAACGCCCTCTTCCTGGCCTTGCCCTGCCTTCTGGATACTATTGAGCAATATTTGTTCCAACCTTGGCTCCAAGGTGATTACAGGCAGCTCAGAGTCAAGCCCTACAATGCTTTGGACGATTGCACGCGACAATCCGACGCGCACCGCCGCTACCAGCGCGGCAGTATCTTGACTCTTGGCGGCATTGTTGGCGACAGCCTCGGCAATGCTGCGAATGTCCCGCACCGGCACCTGTTCGGCCAACAGCGCTTGCAACACCTTGAGCAGTTGCGACAGCGACAATACCCCCGGCACCAGCTCTTCAGCCAGCTTAGGCGAGGCTTTGGCCAGCAATTGCATGAGTTGCTGGACTTCTTCGTGACCAATCAGCTCGTGGGAGTGCTTGTACAGAATCTGGTTGAGGTGCGTGGCGACCACGGTGCTGGCGTCGACCACGGTGTAACCCAGGGACTGTGCCTGGCTACGCTGGCTGACTTCGATCCACACCGCGTCCAGGCCAAAAGCCGGATCTTTGGCGGTTATGCCGCTGAGGGAGCCGAATACCTGGCCGGGGTTGATAGCCAGTTCGCGGTCGGGGTAGATCTCGGCTTCGGCCAGGGTCACGCCCATCAGCGTCAGGCGGTAGGCGCTGGGGGCTAGGTCGAGGTTGTCGCGGATATGCACGGTGGGCATCAAAAAACCCAGGTCCTGGGACAGCTTCTTGCGCACGCCCTTGATCCGCGCCAGCAACTGGCCGCCCTGGTTACGGTCCACCAGGGGAATCAGACGGTAGCCGACTTCCAGGCCGATCATGTCGATGGGGGTCACGTCATCCCAGCCCAACTCCTTGGTTTCCTGGGCGCGGGCCGGCGACGGCAGCAGATCCTGCTGGCGCTCCACCTCTTTCAAGGCCTGGACCTTGATGATGTTTTGCTTCTTCCAGAACAGGTACGCCCCGCCGGCGGCCAGGGCGGCCATGGTCAGGAAGGAGAAGTGCGGCATGCCCGGCACAATGCCCATGATCGCCATGATACCGGCCGCCACGGCCAGAGCCTTGGGCGAAGCGAACATCTGGCGGTTGATCTGCTTGCCCATGTCTTCGGAGCCGGACGCACGGGTCACCATGATCGCCGCAGCTGTAGATAACAACAGTGATGGCAATTGCGCCACCAAACCGTCACCAATGGTCAGCAAGGCGTACACCTTACCTGCATCGCCGAAGGTCATGCCGTGCTGGAAGATACCGACCGCGATGCCGCCGATCAGGTTGATAAACAGAATCAGCAGGCCGGCAATCGCGTCGCCGCGCACGAACTTGCTGGCACCGTCCATGGAGCCATAGAACTCGGCTTCCTGGGCCACTTCCGAGCGGCGGGCCTTGGCCTGGTTCTGGTCGATCAGCCCGGCGTTGAGATCGGCGTCGATCGCCATTTGCTTGCCGGGCATGGCGTCGAGGGTAAAACGCGCGCTCACCTCGGAAATCCGCCCGGCGCCCTTGGTCACTACCACGAAGTTGATGATCATCAGGATCGCAAACACCACGACACCGACCACGTAGTTACCGCCGATCACCACCTCGCCGAAAGCCTGGATCACCTTACCGGCGGCGGCGTGGCCGTCCTGGCCGTTCAGCATCACCACCCGCGTAGAGGCCACGTTAAGGGCCAGGCGCAGCAGCGTGGCAACCAGCAAAATGGTGGGAAAGACCGCAAAATCCAAAGGCCGCAGGGCGTACACGCAAACCAGCAGCACGACGATGGACAAGGCAATGTTGAAGGTGAAGAACACGTCCAGCAGGAACGGCGGTATCGGCAACATCATCATTGCCAGCATGACCAACAGCAACAGCGGCACACCCAGATTGCCTCGCGAGAGGTCCGTCAGGGTGCCACGGGCTGTGCTGAGCATATTAGAGCGATCCACCGGTATTCCTCGTCACCTTGAAGCAAACTTTTGACGCCGAGAGACGTCCTGAAGGCGCTATTGCAAGAAGCCTTCCAACTTTTGCTTCAGGGACGAGATCGTTCCCACGCAGGAGCGTGGGAACGATCATCAGAGTGGACGCACGTTTGATGCCTGCTTGCCTTTCGGACCCTCTACGACTTCATATTCCACCCTCTGGCCCTCCACCAGCGACTTGATGCCGCCGCTTTGAATGTCCGAGAAGTGCACAAACAGGTCCTCTCCTCCGGCGTCTTGCGTGATGAACCCAAAGCCCTTTGAATCGGTAAACCACTTCACTGTGCCAGTGGCCATTGCCCTTCTCCCGAATCCGCATGTTCCCGGTCTATCAAAGCGCCCTGCACGGGGGCTGGCTACTGTCAAAGTTGACAGGTCGGAAGGGAGTTGGACGAACGGCAAGCATCTGTTCCGACGCCATCGCGGGCAAGCCCGGCTCCCACACTGGAATGCGATCAAATGTGGGAGCCGGGCTTGCCCGCGATGGCGCCGGAAAAGGCAGCAGAAGACTCAGGAATCGCGACGCAAATCCGGCGGAATCGGCAAGTCCTTGAGCGGATCCGGACGCTTACCCTTGCCGGCACGGTATTGGCGGATCTGATACACGTAGGCCAACACCTGGGCCACCGCCAGGTACAACCCGGCCGGGATCTCGTGGTCGAGGTCAGTGGAGTAGAAGATCGAACGCGCCAGCGCCGGCGATTCCAGCAGCAAGATGTCATTGGCCTGGGCGATTTCGCGGATTTTCAAGGCAGTGAAGTCGCTGCCCTTGGCCAGCAGCAGCGGCGCGCCGCCCTTCTCCGCGTCGTACTTGAGCGCCACGGCGTAGTGGGTCGGGTTGGTGATGACCACGTCGGCGTCGGGCACCGAGGCCATCATCTTGCGCTGGGACATTTCGCGCTGCAGCTGGCGAATCCGCTGCTTCACTTCCGGTTTGCCTTCCTGATCCTTATGCTCGTCGCGCACTTCCTGCTTGGTCATCAGCAGTTTCTTGTGGCTTTCCCACAGCTGGATCGGCGCATCCACTGCAGCAATAAGGATCAGGCCACACGCCATCCACAACGCACTCCAGCCCACCAGTTGCACGCTGTGGATGATTGCCAGTTCCAGTGGCTCATGGGCGATGCGCAGCAAGTCGTCGATATCGGACTCCAACACCACCAGCGCCACAAACAGGATGATAAAGAACTTCGCCAGGGCCTTGAGCAACTCCACCAGCGCCTTGGCGGAGAACATACGCTTGATCCCGGCCCCGGGGTTCATCCGGCTGAATTTGGGCGCCAGGCTGCCAGCCGCAAACAGCCAGCCCCCCAAGGAGATCGGCCCGATGATTGCCGCCAGCAACAACGTGATCAACACCGGCTGCGCGGCCAGGATCGCGATTTTCCCCGAGTGCAGCAGGTAGATGCCCATGGCGCGTGGGTCCAGCAGCACATCCCTGGGCAGGGAGAAATTGTGCTTCATGATCTCCATCAGGTCCTGGGCCAGGCCGCCGCCGTAGATCAGCAGGCCACCGGCCCCGGCGAGCATCACCGCCAGGGTATTGAGCTCTTTGGAACGGGCGATCTCGCCCTTTTCCCTGGAGTCTTTTTTACGTTTCTCCGTGGGGTCTTCTGTTTTGTCCTGACCACTCTCGCTCTCGGCCATGGCTCAGCGCGCCCGTGCCAGATCACGTAAAAACTGCAAGGCGTCACTGGCCAGCGGTTGATACTGATTGAGAATGTCGGCCAGGCCGATCCAGAAAATCCCCATGCCCAACACCAGGGTCAGCGGGAAACCAATGGCGAAGATGTTCAGTTGCGGCGCGGCGCGGGTCATCACCCCAAAGGCGATGTTGACCACCAGCAGCGCGGTGATCGCCGGCAATACCAGCAACAACGCCGCGCCCAGCACCCAACTGAGGCGCCCGACCACTTCCCAGAAGTGGTTGACGATCAAGCCCTCGCCCACCGGTAAAGTGGTGAAACTCTCGGTAAGGATTTCAAAGGCCACCAGATGGCCGTTCATGGCCAAAAACAGCAGGGTCACCAGCATGGTCAGGAACTGCCCGATCACTGCCACCGACACGCCGTTGGTAGGGTCGACCATGGACGCAAAGCCCATGCCCATCTGGATCGAGACGATTTGCCCGGCAATCACGAAGGACTGGAAAAACAGGGTCAGGGAGAACCCCATCAAGGCGCCGATCAGAATCTGTTCGGCGATCAGCAGCAGCGCACTGAGGTCCAGGGCATTGACCGGCGGCATCGGTGGCAGTACCGGCACGATGACCACGGTAATCGCCACCGTGAAAAACAGCCGTATGCGCTTGGGCACCAGGGTGGTCCCGAACACCGGCATGGTCATCAACAAGGCGCCCACGCGAAACATCGGCAGGATAAACGAGGCCACCCAGGTGCTGATCTGAGTGTCGGTCAACGCCAGCAAGGACTGCATCGGGTCAGCCAATCAACTGCGGAATACTGCCGTACAACTGCAGGATGTATTCCATGAAACTCTGCACCAGCCAGGGGCCGGCCACGATCAGGGTGACCAGCATCACCAACAGGCGCGGAAGGAAGCTCAAGGTCTGTTCGTTGATCTGGGTGGCGGCCTGGAACATCGCCACCAGCAGGCCCACCAACAGGCTGGGCACCACCAGCACGGCGACCATCACGGTGGTCAGCCACAGGGCTTCACGGAACAGGTCGACTGCGACTTCAGGTGTCATGCGCTAAACCCCGCCAAAACTGCCTGCCAGGGTGCCGATAATCAGCGCCCACCCATCCACCAGTACAAACAGCATGATCTTGAACGGCAACGAGATAATCAGCGGCGACAGCATCATCATACCCATGGCCATCAGCACACTGGCCACCACCAGGTCGATGATCAGGAACGGGATAAAGATCATGAAACCGATCTGGAATGCCGTCTTGAGCTCCGAGGTGACGAACGCCGGTACCAGGATGGTCAAGGGCGCCTGATCCGGGCTGGCGATATCGGTGCGCTTGGACAGGCGCACAAACAGTTCCAGGTCGCTGGAGCGGGTCTGGGACAGCATAAAGTCCTTGATCGGGCCTTGGGCCTTTTCCACCGCGTCCTGGGCGGTCATTTTCTCCGCCAGGTAGGGTTGCAGGGCTTGCTGGTTCACCTTGTCGAATACCGGCGCCATGATAAACAACGTCAGAAACAGCGCCATGCCGGTAAGGATCTGGTTCGATGGGGTCTGCTGCAGGCCCAGGGCCTGGCGCAGGATCGAGAACACGATGATGATCCGGGTGAAACTGGTCATGAGCATGACGAAGGCCGGGATAAAACTCAGCGCCGTCATGATCAGCAGGATCTGCAGGCTGACCGAATACTCCTGGGCCCCGGCCGCATTGGTGCCCAGGGTGATCGCCGGGATCGACAACGGGTCGGCGCCGAACGCCAGGGGCGCTGCCAGTAACAGCATGAGCGCCAATAGAACGCGCATTACTTCTTATCCTTCTGGTCCTTGCCCATCAGCTCCATCAGGCGCTGGGCGAACTCCGGTGTGGCGGCCTCGGTCTGGGCCACGCTCACGGGATGCTTGAGCACGTGCAACGGGGTAATCCGGCCGGGGGTGAGACCGAGCAGGATCTGCTCTTCGCCCACCTGCACCAGCACCAGGCGATCACGCGGCCCCAGGGCCCGCGATCCCACCAGTTCGATGACCTGGGCATTGCCCGGACCAATGCGCTGCACCCGGCGCAACAGCCAGGCGAGGAAAAAGATCAACCCCACCACCAGCAACAGGCCCAGCACCAACTGAGTCAATTGCCCAGTCACGCTGCTGCCGGCGGCCGGCGCGGCGACCTGGGCCACCGGTTCAGCCGCCATCACGGCCAGCGGCAACGCCCACAACAGTCCCAACCACCGGCGACTCATCTCAGCGCAGCTTCTTGATACGTTCGCTGGGGCTGATCACGTCCGTCAGGCGGATGCCGAACTTCTCGTTGACCACCACCACTTCGCCATGGGCGATCAGCGTGCCGTTGACCAGCACATCCAGCGGCTCGCCGGCCAGGCGGTCGAGTTCGATCACCGACCCCTGGTTGAGTTGCAGCAGGTTACGGATATTGATTTCGGTGCTGCCCACTTCCATGGAGATCGATACCGGGATATCGAGGATCACGTCCAGGTTGGGCCCATCCAGCGAGACCGGCTCATGGTTCTTCGGCACGCTGCCAAACTCTTCCATAGGCAGGCGATTGCCTACTGGTGGGGTGGCGGCATCGGCCGCCAGCAAGGCGTCGATATCGTCCTGGCTGGCATCGCCGGTTTCTTCCAGGGCAGCCGCCCATTCGTCAGCCAGGGCCTGGTCTTCGGCGGAAGTGTTTTCGTGTTCGGTAGCCATTACATGTCCTCGGCGCAGCAAAAATCATCAATTAGGGGATGCATCAGCGACGGTTGATCGGCTCAACCACTTGCAACGCCAGGTTCCCTTTGTGGGAACCGAGCTTGACCTTGAACGACGGCACGCCATTGGCGCGCATAATCAATTCGTCTGGCAGTTCGACGGGAATCACATCCCCCGGCTGCATATGCAAAATGTCCCGCAGGCGCAACTGGCGGCGCGCCACGGTGGCGCTCAGCGGTACGTCAACGTCCAGCAAGTCTTCGCGCAGGGCCTTGACCCAGCGCTCGTCCTGGTCGTCCAGGTCGGACTGGAAGCCCGCATCGAGCATCTCGCGCACCGGCTCGATCATCGAGTACGGCATGGTCACGTGCAGGTCGCCGCCGCCGCCATCGAGTTCGATATGGAAGGTGGAGACCACGATGGCTTCGCTGGGCCCGACGATGTTGGCCATGGCCGGGTTCACTTCCGAGTTGATGTACTCGAAATTGACTTCCATGATCGCCTGCCAGGCTTCCTTCAGGTCGATAAAGGCCTGTTCCAGCACCATGCGCACCACACGCAACTCGGTAGGCGTGAATTCACGGCCTTCAATCTTGGCGTGACGGCCGTCACCGCCGAAGAAGTTGTCCACCAGCTTGAACACCAGCTTGGCGTCGAGGATGAACAGCGCGGTGCCACGCAGGGGCTTGATCTTGACCAGGTTGAGGCTGGTGGGCACGTACAGCGAATGCACGTACTCGCCAAACTTCATCACCTGCACACCGCCCACCGCCACGTCCGCCGAGCGGCGCAGCATGTTGAACATGCTGATACGGGTGTAGCGGGCAAAACGTTCGTTGATCATTTCCAGGGTCGGCATGCGTCCGCGGACGATGCGATCCTGGCTGGTCAGGTCATAACTTTTGACGCTGCCGGGCTCGGCAGCCATTTCGGTCTGTACCAGACCATCGTCGACACCATGCAACAGCGCGTCGATTTCATCCTGGGACAGCAGGTCTTGCACGGCCATGTCGTGATCCTACTGCAATACGAAATTAGTGAAGAGCGCCTGCTCGACCACGACTTTGCCCAGTTCTTTCTGGGCCACTTCCTGCACGCTGGCAGTGACTTTCTGGCGCAGCATTTCCTGGCCCACGGGGGTGGCCAGGCTGTCGAAGCTCTGCCCGGAGAACAGCATCACCAGGTTGTTGCGGATCACCGGCATATGCACCTTGAGCGCATCCATGTCCGCCTGGTTGCGCGCCTGCAAGGTAATGCTCACCTGCAGGTAGCGTTGCCGACCGTTCTGGTTGTAGTTGGCAACAAAGGCCGGGAGCATCTGCTCGAAGATTGCCGGTTGCTTGACGTTGCTGGCGGTCTCGGCCACAGGTACCGGCTTGCTCTGGGCACTGTGCATAAAGTACCAGGTAGCCCCCACCGACACGCCAATGGCCAATAACAAGGCCACGACAATCAGCAGGATCATCTTGAGCTTGCCCTTGCCTGCTGCAGGTACTGTTGCTGTCGCTGCGTCGTCACTCTTCGCCATGCCAATAATCCGTCACTATTCGGGGTTTCATAGATCCACGGGAAGGCAAGAGCAAGTGTTATGCCAGAGTTGTCACGGATTTCAGCAACAGCGCAAAACCAATGTGGGAGCGGGCTTGCTCGCGATAGCGCTAGATCAGTCAGCAACTAGGTAACTGACATACCGCTATCGCGAGCAAGCCCGCTCCCACATTTTGATCGGTGTTGACCTCAGGTCAGGCGTAGTAGTCCACGGCGCTGGAGCCTATGACGGATTGGGCTATCGGTGCCGCCACTTCAGTGACTTCGCCCGCAAGGCCTGCGTCATGCCCATCGCTGTGACCGCCACTGCCACTGACACCTCGCGCCTGGTTCTGCTGTTGCTCCTGACCCTGGCCCTGCCAGCCACGGGACTGGTCGGACACGTTCACGTCGACCTGGCCCATGCCCTGCTGGGCGAACATTTCCCGCAGGCGCCCGGACTGGCTCTCCAGGGCCTCGCGCACGGCGGCATGGCCGCTCATGAAGTTCACTTGGGCCTGCTGGTCGGCGGTGATATTCACGCGGATATCCAGGCGTCCCAGTTCGGCCGGCTGCAATTGGATATCGGCAGATTTGAGGTTGGCGCTGGACAGGTACATGACCCGGTTCACCACCTCCTCAGTCCAGCCACCCTGATGCATGGCCAGCGGCTGGTTATTCAGGGGCAAGGCGTTGGTGGTCTTGGGGGTGGCAGCCTGGGTCAAGGCGGCCAGACGATTGGCGAAGTCATCGACGCGAGTGTCACTGCTCGCGCCCTTCAAGTCCTTGAGGCCATCTTCGATCAGGCCGCTGAAAGCCTTCTCGCCACCCTGGTCAGTGCTGTCCTTGGCCGCCTGTTGGTCAACCATGGCCGCCAGGCCGTTGCTGAAGTTCTGCGCGGCAGTGGGCTCAGCCTGGGTCGGCAGGTTCTTTTGCGCTGCCTGGCTGCTGGCAGACACATGACCGCCCTGCTCCATCGCCAGGCGCACGGCCGGCAATGAGTCCAGTGGATCGGCTTCGGGGTCGAAAGGCACGACCTCTTCAGCGACCGCAGGGGTAGTCACCAGCAACGGCGCGGTGGCGTCATCCGCTACAGCGGCCTGGACCGCTACCGGAGCGGGTGTCACCGCCGCGATCGAGGCCGGATCGACCGCTGGCGGCGGGGTTTGCGCCAGATCCTTGTCCGCACCTTTGTCGTCATCGCCGGGGGCTGCCGCGTCGGCCTTGGCGGGCGGCGTGGCAGGCAAAGTCTTGCCGCTATCGGCAACCGCTGGAGTGCCAGCGGCAGGCTTGTCGTTGCCAACATCTTTCTTGGCGCTGGTGCTGGCTGGCTTGTCATGGCTCGGCTTGGGTGCCATATCCACAGCCCTGGGCGGTGCCGTCTTGGACTCCTTGGCGAACACCTGTGCAAAGCCTGGCGCTTTGGCCCGCGTGTCTGCGGCCGTTGCCTGCGCATTCGCGGAGGACGCCTGGGGCTTGACCGCAGGAGCGGCTTGCAGGAGCGAGTTGGGGGCTAGAGGCATAAGTCAGGTCTCCGCTGCGCAGGGTCGAGGGCGCAGGCAGAAGATAGATAGCAAAAGTCGGGCCAGATTTTCGGGGCGGGCCTGCCGAGCCTAGAAGCGCTGGCGCTCCGACTCATACAGCGGCTTGACCAACGCAAACTCGTGATCAATCTGGTCGACCAGTTTGCCCAGGTCGGAAACCTCTTCCTTGGCCGACTCAGCCTCCAGTCGCTGGCACAACAGCGCCAGGCGCACCGCACCGAGATTGCCGCTGCTGCCCTTGAAGCTGTGGGCGATACGCCCCAGGGCCTTGGCGTCATCGCGCGCCTTGCGCAACGCTTCAACGCGCTTTTGCGAGTCATCGAGGAAGGTGTCGAGCAAGTGGGGGTATTCACCCTCCATCACTTCCTGCAAACCCACCAACACTTCAGGGTCCATATGTATCTGCGTCACTTGTTCGCTCCTTGATCAAGAATCGACGGATTATGCCAGAGCCTCCCAGCAAAACTCCACGCACACACTGCGCCCGCCATCCGTCCAACGTACATTGCTGCTCAGTTGCCGGACCAGGTTCAGCCCGCGCCCGGACAGACGGTCGATATCCAACGGCCGCGCCAGGACTGCTTCGACATCGAACCCGGCGCCACTGTCTTCGATACGCAGGCTCAGGCAACCACCCGCCTCGGTTGGAACCACGTTCACATGCACACGCACGTGGCCGCTGTTCAACTGGTCGAGCCGCTCATTGCGCTGGCGATAATAGCTGGCAAAGCCCTGCACATCGCGCTTGAGTCGGGAGTCCAGGCCCAGCACGCCATGCTCCAGGGCATTGGAGTACAACTCGGCCATGACACTGTACAGCGCCCCGCTCTGGCCGCGCAGGCCATGTATTTCCAGGAGTAACTGCAACAGGTATGGCAATGGGTTGTAACGCTTGAGGGTCTCGGCACGAAACTCGAAACTCACCGACCAGTCCAGCGGGCAGGACTGGCCGCTGTCGGTGTACTGCAGAGGTGGCGCCAACAGCGATTGCTCGGCCAGCAGGGTGATTTCGACCAGGCTGATATCGTCCCGCACCTGCCCTCGGAATGCGGCAAGCGCCTGTTCGATTTCAACAAACAGTTGCTCAGGCTCACGGTTGGCGGCAAACACCCGTTGCAGGCGCTCGACCCCAAACAACTGGTCGTTGGCATCGGCGGTATCAATCACCCCATCGGACAGCAAGAACACCCGGTCGCCCAAGACCATGGGCCAGACCTCGGTGCGGTCGTCAAAGGCCTCGGGCGCCAGCACCCCAAGGGGTAAATGCCGCGACACCAGCGGCGTACGCCGCCCCGTGGCCACTTCATGCACATAGCCATCAGGCATGCCGCCGTTCCATACCTCCACCACCCGCCGCTGCTCACTGAGACACAACAGCGTGGCACAACAGAACATATCCACCGGCAGGATGCGCTTGAGCTTGGCGTTCATCTCCCGCAGGGTCTGCGCCAGGCCATAGCCCTTGGCGGTCATGCCGTAGAACACCTCGGCCAGGGGCATCGCGCCGACCGCCGCCGGCAAGCCATGCCCGGTGAAGTCGCCCAGCAGCACATGCATATCGCCCGACGGCGCATAGGCCGCCAGCAGCAGGTCGCCATTGAACAGCGCATAGGGCGATTGCAGGTAACGGATATTGTGCGCCGCGTTCAGGCAACCAGAGTGGGCGACCTTGTCGAACACCGCCTTGGCCACCCGTTGCTCATGCAGCAGGTAGTCATGGTGACGGGCGATCTGGTCGCGCTGCTCAAGC
Organism: Pseudomonas sp. MF5691; assembly: GCF_016405645.1. Classification (NCBI taxonomy): domain Bacteria; kingdom Pseudomonadati; phylum Pseudomonadota; class Gammaproteobacteria; order Pseudomonadales; family Pseudomonadaceae; genus Pseudomonas; species Pseudomonas sp. MF5691. The sequence continues at coordinate 1,124 of NZ_JAEKDC010000031.1, read as the reverse complement.
ACGGTGGCCTGCAACCGGCGCAGGCGGTCCATGGCGTTGATCTTTGCGGCCAGGATGATCTGGTTATAGGGCTTGGCCAGGAAGTCATCGCCACCGGCATCCAGGCAGCGCGCCAGGGCTTCGCTCTCTTGCAGGGAGGTGAGAAAAATGATCGGCACCAGTGCTTCGCCGGCCAACTGCTTGATCTGCCGGGCTGCCTCGAAGCCGTCCATCACCGGCATCAGTGCATCCATCAACACCAGTTGCGGACGCTCACGGGCGAACACCTCGACCGCTTCCTGGCCATTACTGGCACTGAGCACCCGATGCCCCTGGCGGCGCACGATGGTCGACAGCAGCAGCCGGTCGGCAGCGCTGTCCTCGGCGATCAGTACCGTGAGGGTGTCCAGAGCCTGGGCACTCAACTGATGTCGAACAGTTTGTCGAAGTTGGAGATAGCGAGGATCTTGCGCACATCGGAGTTGCTGTTGATCACGCGCACATCCGCGTCATCACCAGCGTGATCACGCAACAGCAGCAACATGCCCAGGGCCGAGCTGTCGAGGTAAGTGGCCTCTTTCAAGTCCACGACGTAGGTTTCGGGAACCTTGTAGAACCGCTCATAGGAATCACGAAAGGATTGATGACTGCCGAAATCGAACCGGCCCTTGATTGCGATCGTCAATTTCTTCCCATCCAGGGATACTTCTGACTCGACTGACATACGACTGCTTCCTTGTCGTGGGTATGTGCAACAAGGTTTAGCAGGTGATCGGAGAGTGGGCAACAAACGCAATCAAATGTGCGGTGCGCTTGTGTGGTGTGGGCTTGCCTGCGATAGCGGTTTATCAGAAAAAAAGAGCGACGGACCCGCCGATATCGCAGCATGAGTATCTACACGACTTGCTCTTTTTAGTTATTGGGTGTGAGTACATATCCATTGGTGCGGTTACGGCCACTTAGGGTTCCGCCCTTACGGCGGGTCACTTTTGGAAAAGAGCCCGGAGTGCCGGCCCAGCCAAAAGTAACCAAAAGGGCTCTTGCCCCACCACTCGGCACCTCGCCTAGGCTCGGTGTGCCCGTCATCCGACATTGATTTGGGGGGGCGCCGCGATGGGCCATCCATGGCCCAGCGCGGCTAACCC
>NZ_JAEKDC010000030.1:0-55188 GCF_016405645.1 Pseudomonas sp. MF5691 | reverse complement strand
TACTACAACCAAGACCGCATAAGCCTCAGACTGAATGGCTTGAGTCCGGTACAATTTCGTATCCAGACGCTGAATCAATAGCGTCCCTGTCCAACATTCGGGGGGCAGTTCACGTAAGGGCGGAACCCTAAGTGGCCGTGACCGCAGCAACGGATATGTACACAACCCCAGAAAGGAGTTGTGTAGATACCTATAGCCACCGCAGGCAAGCTCGCCCTCACCGTGTGAACCTTACAAACTGATCTGCCCCCGCTCCTCATCCGTCAGCCGTGCCTTGGCCTGTTCGCTCAACGGCCCCGCCCCCAGCACCTGCACCGGGCTGTCGGGGTTGTAGGTCGGCGCCCGGCGTGCTTCTTCCTCCCGGCGTTGCACCGGCTCGGTGCCAAACCCCAGCACTTCCACCGTGACGATCGACGCCCGGCCCTGGCGCGCTGCAGCCTGTTGGTTGCGGGCCGCGTCTTCGGCGGCCTGGGATGCCGCTGCCCCCGCCGCGCTGGCTGAGCTCATGGCCGCGGTGTTGACCGCCGCCGACACCGGCACCCCGGACGATTTACCCTGGGTCTGGATATTCGCCGCGTTGACCACCCGCAGCGCGGCAATGTTGATATTGCCCGACACACGAATCCCCGCTTCACCGGCGTCGATGGTGCCCAACGGCGCAATCAGGTCGATGTCCCCTGCCGGCACTTCCGGGATCGGGTTAAGCGTGGCGATCCCCGCACCGGTACTCGGCACCGACGGCGACAGGCTGACGTTGCCCCAGTTGTCATACACACGCCGTGGCGGGGTGTAGACCACGGTGGTCTTGGAACCCCGCCCGGCGTTGATATCGCCTGCGGCGGACCAGCCCATGATCGAGCCGCCAAAGGTGGTCATAATCCGGCTCTGGCCCAGCAGGATGCTGTCCAGGGAATACAGCTGGATATCCCCCGCGCCCTGGGTAATGACCCCGGCGGTGGACGGCGGTGCCGCCCCCTCGATGCCGAATGTCTGGCCACCACCCGGGGTGAGCATCTGGATCGAGCCACCGAAATTGGTGTGCACCCCGGCACCGCCGAACAGGGTGATATCGCCCTTGTAGGCGATGGCATTGCCGGCCACGTCCTTGTCCGGGAACAACCCGGCAATCGCCGCCCGCCCCCGCACATAGCTGCCCTCGCGCACGCCGCCAGCCTGGTTGTATTCGCGACCGGCGGCCTTGAGTTCGGCAAAGTACACCTCACGGGCAAACACCCGCTGCTGCTGCGCCGACAGCGCCGCGTAGTAGGCGCGGGCCTGTTCACTGTCACCGACAAACCCGAAGCGCTCGGCCAGCCACCCGGCCAGTTCGCGTTCGTAGGTCTTGGCGACTTTGCCTCCCAGCAGCGTCAAAGGCTCGCCCGTCTGCAGTTGGTTCTCAGGATTCAGGTAAGTCTCGACAAAGCGCCGGTAGTCCGGACCGTTGGGGCCAACACCCGCCAGCATGACGATGCTCGCGCCGGGACGGCTGTCACCTGCGGCCACGGCGCCAAGGCTGTTGACGCTGACCTTGTCCTCCATAAGGAGGTTGCGCCCTGCCGTCAACTCCAGGGTGCCGGGCCCTGCGACATTGAAGTTGCTGTAGAGCATGTCGCGCCCGGCACTGACAATGGAGATGTCAGTCAGGCCGTTATGCACGAACAGGTTGGCGTCGAAGGCATATTCACCGGTATCCACTTCGCCACCGCTGGCGCCCCCCAGGCGCGTGCCGCTGCTGACGATGTCACGCCCCGCCCGCATCCAGACCGGGCCTGCGCCCTCATAAAACGTTTGCCCCACACGCGGGTCTCCGGCGCTGGTGATGGTCAGGGCACGCCCACTGTTGACGCCCAGCAGGTCACCGCTCAACGCATAAAAACGCGCAGGTTCCAGGGTATCGCCCCACGACGTGCTGGCCGTGTTGGCACCGAAGGTGAACAGCGGGAAAAGCCCCAGGCGCGCAATGTTGCTATCGCCGGAAAGGTTGCCGCTGCCCGCGATGGGCAGGGAGTTGACGAAGCCCAGGAACGCCGGGTTGAGGATCGTCGCCATGCTGTCCGGCGCGGCGCTGGAACGGCTGACGGTGAGGTCGCCGCCATAGATCGAATCCCCAGCCAGCAATTGCAATTGACCGTTGGCCGATGGCGCCAGCACCAGTGCCGCCAGCGGTGGCAGCGAGCCAGGGTTGGCGGTCGCGGCACGCCCGTAATACAGGCTGCCGCTGGCGGCCACCGCGCGCAATGTGGCGGGATAGACCGCCGCCATATCCGTCTCCAGCGTTTGCGTCAGCGGCGTAAGGTTGCCACCGGCCGAAAACAGGTCCACTGCCGTGTTGCGGGTCCACAGGCTGAACCAGCTCTGCCCTACGCCGTTGACCCCGTCGTTAACGTAGGCCAAGGCATTTGTCTGCGCGACGCGCCCTGGATCGGCCACATCCTGCAGCACCAGGTCGCCACGGGTGGCCAGGTTGAAGGTGGCATCACCGGGTAACAGGCTCAAGCCACCGGCCGCCGCGGCTGACGTGGCGCGCAGTGGATCATAGGCGCGGACTTCGCCGGGGCTCTGGTCGATCACCCGGCTGCCATAACGCAAGGTCAGGCTGCCCAGGGCGCCGCCGGTCAGTTGCACGTGCCCACGCAGGTTTACCAGCGTGCCGTTGAGGTGGTCCTGGGTAATCTGACTGCCTGGGTTCACGGCACCGCCGACCCGCAGGTTCAAGTCGCCACCGCCGGTCAACTGCAGGCTGCCGTCAGGCGCCACGCGCCCGGTGCTGCCCACCGCCAACACCAACCCCTGGCTGCGCAAGTTCACCGCCTGGGGCACATAACCGGCAGCCAATGGCCGGATGATCCCGGCATCGCCGCCCACGTCGACATTCAGGTTGCCCCCGCCCAACGTACCGAAGCCGGTGAAGCCCACCATCTGGTCGGCGCCCCCCGCCAGGGCAAGGTTGCTGGCGTAGGTACCAAAATTGATCCACCAGGCCGTCGCTTGTGCCGCCGAGCCACTCAAACCATTGCCCTGGCGCCATAACCAGTTGCCGACATTCGCCGAATCCTGGCCGCGATCGTTGCGGACCGGACGCCCCGAGGCACTGAGTGACGGGCTGGTGATGTTACCGGTCAGGTTCCCACCCACTTTCAACGACAGGTTGCCGCCTGCCTCCGGATACCAGGCGCGGTACACACTGTCTGCGCTGCCATTGACCAGTTTCTCGTTGCCACCCACGCTATTGCCCAACACCTTGGCGTTTTCGCCAAGCGCCCGCGGCAGGTTGTAGGGGTCGTTGGCCGAGGTACCCGTGGAAGAACTGCCAGCGGTGTAGACCCCGTACAGCGATTCCATGCTCAGATTGCCAGCGGCCAGCAAGTCCAGGTCGGCGGCGCCGGTGCGGACCACGCTGAAACGGCTACTGCCCCCCGCCACCAGGCTGTAGGCATCACCGCCCGACTCACAGGAGCCGGGGTAGTCCGTGCAGGTTCCAAGGTTGCCAGGGCTCACGGGCTTGCCGACCATGCTGGTGTCGCCGTAATTGTCGATGGAACCCTGCTCGGTCCAGACCAGCACGCCCTGGGCGAACATGCCGTAATGGCTGTCGGCCAGACGCAGGTTGCCGGTCACTGGAGAAACTTGCAGCCTGCTACTGTCGGCCGCCTGGGTGTCGGCCCCGGCCACCAGGCGGATCTCCCACGCCTGGGAGCCTTCCGTCAGCATCGGCGCAACGCCCCAGTTCTTGCCCTGGCGGCCGGCCTCCTCGACCCGCAATTTCACCGACTTCGCATTGCCTGCCAACTTCACATTGGTGCCGGCCGGCAACAAGGCGCCACGGGGCAGTGCCTTGCTGCCATTGAGGGTCACGAACGCAGTGCTGCCCAGACGCCCGGGCAATGGCACGCCCTTGGGCCAGATCATCGCCCTGACACTGGTGTTGCTGGTCAACAGGGTACCGGCCCCCAGAACCGTGCCGGCCTCCAGGGTCTGGCTCTGGCTCAGCAGCGTCCCCGCCGCGAACAGCTGCGTGCCCGAGCCGTCGAGTATCGCCGCCGCCAGTACCGTACCGGCAGGCAGTACCAGGGGCTGGCTGAGGGTCACCGGCACCGGCAACCGCGTACCGTTCGCCAGGCTCAGGGCCTTGATCGACACATCGAAGTTGAGGATCGCGCCCGCCGGAAACCTGGTGCCGTCGGCCAGGGTCACGCCCGTGCCTGGCACTACTTGGGTGCCGCCGGTGTAATTGATCCCGGGGAGCAGCACCCAGCCGTTGTCATCGTCGCTCGGCGGTGGCGGGGCAAAGCCGTCGTTGATGCTGCCGTAGATATTCAAGTCGCCGCCGGCGCGCAGGGTCAAGCGGCCGACTTCGCCGGAGCCATACACATCCGGGTTTTTCTGGGTATGTGGGTTGAGGCTGGCGTAGCGATAACCGGACAGGTCCAGGTCGCCCTGCACCACCAGGTCACCCTGGGGCGTCTTGCTGACAATCTCCACCCCCGGCCGCAGATGCAAGGCGTCGGCGTACGTGGCGTTATTCAGGCCCGCGAGCTTGTTATTCAGTAGGTCGTGGTTGCTGAGGGCTGCGTTGATAAACAGCACGCTCAGCTCATGTTTTTTGTCCAGGTACTTCTGGTCGATCACCTGGTACGGACGCCCACTGGCCGTGGCATCGGTCTTGGTCGGCGCATCGTCGTAGCTGATCATGCCGTTGAGGGCAATCGAGCGCGCGCCCTGGATATCCAGGCGGCCACGGGCATCAATGGCAATGTCATCACTGTTCAAGCGCGGAGCATTGAGCTCCAGGGTGCCACGGCTGCGACCGTCATGGCCCACGCCCCCATCGGTCCCATGGCGCAGGTCGATACGCGCGCCATCGGCCAGGGTCAACTGGCCCTGGCCCGAACCCAGCACCACCATGGCGCGGTTCGGCGCGTCGATGATCTGGCCATGGCTGTCCACCCGCAACTGGCTGCCATGGGCATCGAGCACGGCGCTGCCGTCCAGGGTCAGGCCGGTCTTGGCCGTCAGGTTGATGCTGCCCACCCGCTCGCCACTGGCATCCACCCGCCCGGTGACGCGCAGGCTGCCATTGTCCAGCGAGACACTGACGCTGTTGGCCTTGACCTCATTGCCGATGCTCAGGTCGCCCTGCTTGAGCTGGAAGCTGCGCGCCCCAAACACCTGGCCTTGGTTGAGCCGTTGGTTGAGGGCGGCAAACTGTTCGTCCAGGATGCCGCTGGTGCCCAGGCGCTGGGCCTGGATTTCAACCGTACCGGCCAGGTACGGCACTCGGGTGCCGCCGGCATCGTAATAACCGCTGCTGCCTGCCAGAAGCTTGCCTGCCAGGTCAACCACACCGCCTGTGTCACCCACGGCCACGGCCCGCAGCTTGCCCGCCTGGTTGTGCTGCGCCGACAGGTCGATGGTTGAGCCGGTGGCCTGCAGCACATTGCCTTCGCGGCTTTGCAGCGATACCTCACCCCCCACGCCATATTTAGTCAGGTCGTTGAAGACGATGGCGCGACCGGCCACATCAATCAGTGCGTCATCGGTCAACACCACGTCGCCACGGGCGTCGAGGGTGACCTTGCCGCTGGGCAGCACCACCGCGCTGGCCAGGCGAATGCTGTCGCCCTGCAGCGACAGCTCGCCGCCCAGGCCCTCGACCTTGCCCCGGGCCCCCGCCGAGGCGCCGATATCCAGGGTGCCGCCGGCGGTGATGCGGTTTACCGAGCCCGCCTCGCCGGTCAGCAGTGGCGTGAGAATGCTCAAGTCGCCGCCGGTATAGGCAAAGCCCTTGAGCGGATCATAGGCCCCCTGGCGCTGATAGACCGACAGGCTGCCCTTGTGGTTGGCGGTGATGCGCTCACTGGCACTGAGGTTGACGTGGGCAAACCCCAGCGCCAGGCGATCGAAGCGCTTGGTCGTGCTCGGCTGGGCAAAGTCGCCATAGCCGAACTCGATGCGTTCGGCCTGGATATCCAGGCGCCCATTACCGCTGCCGGCGCCGCCGTCGATGGCGGCAACGGCCGGCGTTTCAGCGCCGAGCCAGATCAGGTTGGCGGTGTGGATGCTCGCCACATCACTGGCGCTGCCGGCCCCGTAGATCGCCGGGGCAGCCAGCATCAGGCGGCTGAGCAACGACTTGCCGGTCACCGCGTCATAGGTGTCGAGGGCACTGGAGCCATAGAAGTTGAAGCTGTCGCGGGCCGAGAGTTGCAGGGTTTCCAGGGCCGGCGCGCCGAACTGCGTGTCACCACGCAACAAGCGGTCCAGCACCTGCTGGGTCAGGGTCATGCCGGCCGGCAGGCGATTGCCGGCCGCCGCTGCAGCCAGGGCTTCAGGGCTGCCGACGTTAATGCTCGCCAGCCCCAGGTTGAGGTGACGGGTGCCGTAGCGCACCTCATCCCCCATCTGCAACGTCTTGTCGGTCAGGGCGACGATACTGCCCTCGGAATACAGGGCAGTCTGGCCGCTACAGGGCGCGCTGTTGCACGCCCCCAGATTGATCCCGCCACTGGCTGCGCCGCCGGCTTGCACGGCGTTGACCACGTTGAGCAAACCGTTGGAGACCGCCAGCATATTCGCCACCTGGTAGACGAAACCGTCTCGTGCGTCATAACTGGCCTTGCCCCGGCCAAGGGTATTGATCGAGGCGCCCTGCTCCATGACGATCTCGCCGGTGGAGCTCACCAGGAACACTTCCGGTGCGGCCAGGCTCGCCCCTTCACGCAAGGTAATAGAGCTACTGTTGGCGCCGACCACGTTGATGTAGTTACCGCTCTGGCCATACGAAACCTGGGTCATCCCGCCAATCATCAGGCGTGCCGCGCCCAGCGCATTGAGGCTGGCCGCCCCCACGCTGACGCCCTCGAACCCCTCCGTGGCGGCCTTGCCTGGCGCCATTACTTCGATCCCGCCGGTTCCCATGTTCATCACTGCAACAGTGCCGGCAAAACCGTCGGTGGCCGCCTCAAAGCGGCCGATACCGGCGAACGAAAAGGCGTTCGCCCCACCACCGGGGTGCAACGCCAGTTTCAGGGTCTTGGCATCCACCGGCAGCAACGCCCGTGGCACGCCGAGCTTGGCCGCATCAGCCACGGCGAACTGCGCATAGCCGGTTTCGTTGTACTGGGAGTAGCGGCGCAGGGTGTCGGCCGAGGTCAGGATTACCTGGCTGGCGACCCGGTTACTGATCCCGGTGTTGACGATGGACAAGCGCCCGGCAGCCGACCAGGAGCCATTGCGCAGCGCCTGTGGCACCTCTTCGGTGCCGCGCCCCGCGAGGCCGTTGATTTCGACACGGAACGCCCCCGGCATCAGCGCATAGGTGGAGGGCATCAGGGTATAGGTGCCTGCGGCCAGCCCCGGGACGCCAGCGTCCAGGGTGATTTGCTGGCCGAGCAACGGATCGACTGCGCCCCCCTCCGGGGCCACCGGGGCATAACCCGGTTGCGCGCCGGGCACGATGGCGTACACCGGGTTACTGCCCAGGCCCGGCAGGACAAAGCCGCCGTGGGTGCCGACCTGCATCAGTGGGTTATAACGCGCATCGGTGGAGCCGCCACGGCCGGAAATAAACCCGGCACCGAGCAGTTCGCCGCCGCCGGACAGGTCCAGCGTGGCCTCTGGCAGCACCGCCACCGATTGCCCACCGAGGATTACCCCCACGCTGAGATCGCCATTGAGGTTGGCAATCGCCCCCTGGCCGAGGAACGACACCGTCTTGCCGTTGTACTGGTAGACCTGGCCATCCACCGTGCCGCCGTAGGGCAGCACCAGGCCCTTGCCGCTCACCGAAGTCAGGCTGCCGGGCAGCAGTTCGACCTTGTGGGTGCCCAGGATGCCGACCTCGATCAACCCCAGGGGCGCACGCACCACCCCGCCCTGCCTGATGCTCGGGCCGCCCAGTTGCAGGCGACCGAAGGCCGAGTAAGGCACCGCGCCCGTCTCGTTGCCGGCACGGGCGATGGTCAGGGTGCGCGTCGGGTCGTAACCGTCAACCCCATCCAGGTAACCGGCCAGCACCCGCGCGCCGACTTCGGTGGCCGGGTACAACTGCGCGGCCTGCAGGGTCATGTCGCCCCGGGTCATGATCTGCGTACTGATCCCCTGGGCGACCGCATCGGCGCTGGCCCCCGCGAGAAAACGCAGGTCGCCCTGGCTGCTCAGCTGCACGTCATCGAAACCACGGCGGTCGACGCTCAACTGGCTGTTGTCGGCCTGGGTCAGGTTGCTCTTGTTGCCGAACAACACATTGCCGCGCACCTCCAGCAGATTGGCACTGGCAGTGAACTGCGCCTGGCTGGCGCGTTGCGACATGGCGCTGGTCAACACCGGATGCTGGTATTGGTCCTTGGCCTCCAAGGGCGCAAGGATGCCCGCCAGCAGCAGGTGCGGTGCCGACAGATTGACCCGGGCATTCTGCGCAGCCTGCTCACTCAGCCCCAGAGCGCCACTGTACAGACGCAGGCTCTGGCCCATGTGCAGCGACAGATCACCGTCAACATTCAGCAGACCATTGCTCAGCAAGGCCAGGTTGTCGAACCCGCCGGCGCTGACCTGGTCCACGCCCAGGCGAGCATGCCCGTACTCCAGCTCCGCAGCCGCGGCCTCGGCAGTGCCCGCCAGCGTGCTGGGCTGGTGGGTCTGGCTGAGTAACAGTTCCCGCGCCTTGAGCACGCGGTCGCTGACCGCGCTCCTGAGGTAGTAAGGGCTTTCCAGGGCCAGGGCCAGGCTGCCGCCCGAGGCCCCGGCACCACCGGCCCGGGCCACAAAGCGCCCGTCCAGGTACAGGCCATTGTTGGAGGCAAGGCTGATACTGCCGCCATTGCTGGCCACCGGTACCCGGCCCTGGCCCGGCAGGTCCAGGTCCGCCTGGGCCCCGGACGCCTCCAGGCGCGCACCGTCACGCACCACCACAAACACATCACTGGCCTGGGCAATGCCGGTAGCGAGGTTGATCGTGCCACCGAGGCTGATACTGCCGCCATTGCGTACCAGGCCATAGTGGCGGCCACGATTGTCCACGGCGCTTGCCGCCCGCGCCGCCACGTCGATCAGCGCCTGCTCGCCGACCCAGATCGAACGCCCATGACCTGCGGCATTCACCGCCTCGGAACTGGCCACGTTCAGCCCGCCCAGGCTGACGCTACCGCCCCAGGCGTTGAGCGAACCGTTGACGGTCAACTGGCCGACGCTGCGCAAATTGATGGCCTGGCCCGGATCGACCGTGATAACCGCGCCCTGGCCGACGCTCAGCGCGGTGCTGGCCAATTGCGCAGCGCTGGAGTCGAGGTGCCCGGCCGTGAGGCTCAAGCTGGCACCGCGCCGCTGGCTCAGCACGCTCTTGAGCGCGTCCTGCTGATACAACTCAGGTGTCCACACCTGCATCAGGCTCGCCGGATCAGTGCCACTCGGCAGCGTCTGCACCTGCTCGCCAACCCGGTACACCGGCACCTCGACCCCGACCTGAGTGCCGTCAGCAACAATCAACCCTTCGTTGCCGGTGATGTCATACGCCGAGAACCCTTTCTTGAAAAAGTCCCCCGCCAGGTGCAGGGTGCCCGCGTCCGGGCTGCCTGCATCGCCGATCAATACCTGGCGCGACTGCAACGCCAGGGTGCCGCCACCGCTGACGCCATAACCGCGAATCTCACCGCCCAACACCAGGGCGCCCTGCGCGCCCAACGTCACGCTGCCGCCCTTGCCACCGCTGACCTTGCCATCCTGGCCGACCGTAGCGCCCGAAGACACCTGCACCAGGCTCTGTGCCCCCAGGCTCACATCGCCGGTGCCACGCAGCGCCACCTTGCCGCCATTGGCATAAGCCACACCCTCGGTGAACGACGGCTGCAGGGCCAGGTTGTTCCAACGCCCGGACGCATCCAGCACCACCCCGGCGGCCACCGCGACGTGCCCGCTGCCCGCCAGAATCACCTCTTCAACGGCATTCTGCCGATTGAGGTTGACCTGACTGAGCACGTTGCCGGCGTGGAGGCTGCCACCGTGGGCGGTCAGATTGGCGTTGACCGCCACCTGGGGCCCGTACAGGGTGATATCGCCACCGTCGGCCACCGACAACCCACCATTGACCGTAATCTGCTGCTTGGCGCCGACCTTGATCGCGCCCAACTGGAAGCCGTTGAGTTGCGCGCTGTCGAGCACCAGCGTGCCCTGGCGCCCGGCCGGCAGCGCGGTGCCCAGGTCGAGGCCGGCGGCGATTTTTTGTGTGCCGCCTTCGATCAGCACCTGCTCCATACCCGGCGTCAGGGCGTAACGCAGAGTGCCGGTGCTTTTGTTGAAGATCGGCGTGTACTGGCCAATGATCAGTTGCGCACGTTGGGCCTGGGCCTTCTGCGACTGTTGGTAACCGTCGAGGTTGATGTTCGGCGCCTGGGTCTGGCGCTCGCCCTGGAACACATCACTGATCAACTGCCCTTCAAGCACCGCATTGCCGGTACCGATCACCAGCTTGCCGGCATCGCGGCCCACGGTATAACCGGCCTCGAAACGTCGCTGGGGGGCGATCAGCGGGTTGTAGTACAGGTCGGTACGGCCCCAGCGTTCGCTGGTGTCTGCAAAGCCTTTGTAAAGCCCGGCGTAGAGAATATCGCCCGGTGCCTTCGACAGCTCATACAAGCGCCCGTCCGAGCCCTTGAGCCAGGTTTGCTGGACATAACCGCCCTGCACATCCACGGTGCCGCCCGACAGATTGATCTGCGCACCCTGTTGGGTTACCACGTCATCCCCCGTGAACGTCACGCTACCGCCCTGGGCCATCCACTCGCCCACCGAGTGCCCTTGCGTGCCCAGATAGCCACCGACTTCCAGCAGGCCGCCGGCGGTGTACCAGCGGTCCGTCGCGTAGCCGTTGGTACCCGCCGGTACAAACACCAACTCGCGCAGATCGACCCACACATCGTTGTTGATCAATTGCCCGCCATCGCGGTTGACCGGCGCATCGCGCTGCTCGTTGCCCTGCACGTTGATCTTGATGTTGTTGGCTTGCATCGCCACCTTGACGCCGATGGCGCCGGACACGTCGATCATCGCCCCCTCGCGCACCAGGCTGCGCTGGCCGGCGCTGACCGCGACCTGGCCACCGGTGGCGAGGGTTATCGAGCCTTTCTGGAAGTCCACGGTGCCGCCGCTGACGATCTCGATGCGCGACTGATCGGTACGGTCGGCCACCCTGCCCAGGTTATTGAACTGCCCGCTGGCCTGGGGGTTCACCAGACCGTCGAGATTGACCAGGCCATTTTCGCGCTGGTTGTTGAGCGCGGTGGTGCCGCTGCTGTCGAGCAGGATCGCAGTGGTGCTGCCTTCGCCCAGGCTGACGCTGCCGGTGGTGTCGCTGGCCGAGTTGAGTAAGTGAAGGGTGCCACGGGTGTCCACCGACGTGCTGGCCAGGGCTACGCCGTTTTGCTGCACGGTGTGCCCGGTCAGGGTGATGTCGCCGGTAGCGGCCATGATCAGCCCGCTGTTGGTCACGCTGCCCGCGCTGCTGCCGGCCTTGAGGCTGCTGGCGACTTCATTGCCGCGTGTGGTGGAACGGGCATTGCCGGCGGTACCCACGCCCTTGCGGATGTAAAAACTGTCGCCGGCGGCCAGGGTCGTCTGGCCTTTGGCGGTGATGAGGGTGCCGGCGTTTTCCACTTCCGTACCCAACAGCAAGGCATAGCCACCGGCATCGGTGGACGTCGCCGCGTCATGGGTCTGGATCAGCGCCCCCCGCTGCACCTGGACCTTGCCCGCGGCATCGGTGAACGTTGGCTGGGTGCCAGTGGCGTCGAAGTAGATCCCGCGCTGGGTGAATTGCTCGTCGGTGATCGCCGCCGCCGCCGCCACCAGGTTGCGCACGTTGACCTGGCTGCTGCCGCTGAACACCACGCCATTGCGGTTGATGATCATCACGGTGCCAGCGCCCTTGATCTGGCCCTGGATTTCACTGGGGCGCGCGTTGGGGTCATTGACGCGGTTGAGCAAGGCCCAGTTGGACTGCTGCTGGAAGTCGACGGTGGTGTTGCGCCCGACGTTAAAGGTTTCCCAGTTGAGGATGGCCTTGTCGGCGGTCTGTTCGATGCTCACCGTGGTCTGGCCACCGGCCTGGCTTTGGGTCGGGCCCTTGGCGTTGATCCAGCCTTGGGTCAGGCTGTTATCGACCTGCAAACCGCCCTTGCCCAAGCCGTCGGGAATCGTCGAGACCTGGCCCAACGCGGCCTGGCGCCCGGCCGCCTGGGCAGCCTGCTGGGCGGCAATCGCCGCTACGCTGTTGTTGAGGGTGCTCAGTGAGCGCTGCATCTGCTGGTTGACCCGCGCCTGCTGGGACAACGGCGGCGGCATCCCCGGCACCTGCGCCCCCGGCCGCGCCGCCGTGGCTGCCTGGGACGCGCCCTTGGCGGCAAACCAGCCGGAACTGAACGCCGTAGCCCCCTGGGCACTGCCCGCCACCAGCAACAAGGCAATGGCATGGGCCAGCGGCTTGAGGCGCAAGACAGTCTGGCCGCTCGGGCCGCGGGCATTCAGGTTTACCGGTGGTTTGCAGCGGACCATCTGGAATCATCCTTCTGTGTGGAGATGCACATCACGTATGGGAGGTAGGCGGTTGGCGAGGGGCAGCACTGAACTTCTGTCATGGAAAATTCATCTGGGCTCGGCAGCGGCTACGGGGTGAGCCAATAAAAAATCAGCAACGGCACAGGCCGTTGCTGATCAGGGGTTGCAGGTCGAGGAACGCGGGCGTTACAGCGGACGACCGATACCGTTGCAGACGTCGGTCTTACCGATGCTCAGCGGGTTGCTGGCGGTCAGGAAGCTGCTGCGGATCGCGCTTTTCCAGGAGTCTGGCAGTGGCACGAAACGGTTGGCGCGGATGGCGTCATCGTTGTTCACGGTCTCGCCGTAGTGCTGGGCAAAGAAGTCACGGACCTGGTTGGACTGGGTGCCGTTGATATAGCACTGGCTGAAGATCAGGTTGGTGAAGCCCAGGATCGGGTAGCCCGACGTTGGGTAAGGCACCACGCCGGCCACGCCGTTTTTACCGAACACAGGTACCCACTTGTCCGGGTTGCCACGGTCAGCCACGGCGGGCACCGAAACGTTATCAATCGCCTCGGAAACGTTATCCGGAGCAGGCGATACACCTTCGGTGTTGCTTGCCACGTCCTTGCCGACGCGAGCGACCTTGGTCGCGTCGTCCAGGCCTTCCAGGGTGGTGGCCGCGTAGTCAGGGCTCATGTAGGTGATACGGCCTTCGGCGACAGTCGTATCGTTCAAGGCACTCATCACGCCCTGGCTGCCGGCAGCCGCAACGGCACCGGCCGGCAGGCCACCGCTGTAGCTGTTGGCAAAGGTGGTGGTAACGGCGAAGCTGCCGGTTTCAGCGCACTTGGCGTTCAGGAAGCGCGTGAACAGTTCGGTGGTGCCGCTGCTTTCGCTGCGGTAAACCACGGTGATTGCACCGCTACGGCCAGCGCCGGTGATCTGGCTCCAGTTGTTGATACGCCCGGAGAACACACCGCACAGCTCGTTGACGCTCAGGTCAACCGCATTGGCACCGCTCTTGCGGAAAGGAATGGCCACCGAAGTGGCCACCGACGGCACCTGGATCAGCTTGCCCCAGCCTGGCTGCTTGGCAGAGGCATAGGTGGACAATTCAGTGGCGCTGAGCTTGGAGTCGCTGCCGGCCCAGTGCACGTTCTTGGTGGTCACGCCGGGTACGAGCTTGTCGTATTTGTTTTCCAGGAACGCGGCCTTGCCGTTGCCGCTGCCGACACCGATGTAGGCGGCGAAACCGGCAGTCAGTACGCCGGGCGTCTGGTACAGCGGCTGTGGCAGGGTTGCGCCACCGCCGTTGACATCAGCGAATGCAGCCTGGGCCGAGCAGAGGGCCGCGAGGGTCATGGATACCGCGAGAACGTTGCGCTTAAACATGAAGAAGCTCCTTTCGTCGTATTCATACGTTGAGGTAGATGGCTCTTGCATGACGCCATGGCACTCGGTTCACACGCCGTGATCCAGCGGGCTTGCGGGGCGAGGCCATGGACACGAAGGTCGCAGTTTCCGATGACAGATAAGGGAAAAAACCTCGGGAGGAACAGCTTGATTTTTAAAAAGATTCTCGGGTGTTTTGGCAATGATTGTGGCTTTTATCGGGGTGGGTGACAGCGAGGTTTCAGGGAGTGTTTCGACGATGGCGGGCGGGCCGTGCGCAGGGGGGCAAAGATGACGCAATGACGAACCCGAGGCGGGGTGATGGGCGGGTCGGGTAATTGACTTGCAGCCAGTCACCACCGATACAAATGTGGGAGCTGGCTTGCCTGCGATAGCGGTGGTTCAGTCACTGTTTCTGCCGGCTGATACGCCGCCATCGCAGGCAAGCCAGCGCCCACATTTGCACCGGCGCAATCTTCACAGGTCAGGTAACCAATTGGTTGATCTCGATGATCGGCAACAGCACCGCCATCACGATCACCAGCACCACCGCGCCCATCACCACGATCATCAACGGCTCCAGCAATGCAGTCATGCCCATGGCCCGCCGTTCGATATCCCGCGACAGGGTCTGCGCCGCCCGCTCCAGCATCGGCGGCAGGGCGCCGGTTTTTTCGCCGCTGGCGATCAGGTGGATCAGTACCGGCGGGAAGACCTTTTCCACCGCCAGGGCCGGCGCCAGGTTAACCCCTTCGCGAACCTTGGCCGTGGCATCGCTGACACACTGGCTCAGACGGTCGTTGGACAGGGTCTGGCGCGCCGCTTCCAGGGCGCGCAGCAAGGGCACGCCGGCACCGCCGAGGATGGCCAGGGTCGAGGCGAAACGCGCGGTGTTGAGCCCCAGCACAAACCGCCCGAGCAGCGGCAGGCGCAAGACCCGGCTGTGCCAGTTCAAGCGCGCCACGGGGTTGCGCAGGTACAGGCGCCAACTCCAGAAGCCCGCGACCAGCCCGGTAAAACACAGCCAGCCCCAGGCGCGGATAAAGTCACTGGCGTTGAGCATTGCCAGGGTCAGCCCCGGCAGGTCCTGGCGCGCCTGGGAAAAGGCGCTGACCACCTGCGGCACCACGTAGCTCAGGAGGAAAATCACAATGCCGATGGATACCAACCCCACCACCCCTGGATAGATAAAGGCCGTGAGAATCTTGCCCCGCAGGTTGTTGCGCTCTTCGATGTAGTCGGCCAGGCGCTCCATGACCTGGGCCAGGTCGCCGGACTCCTCCCCCGCCGCAATCAACGCCCGGTAAATCGATGGGAAGTCCCGTGGCCGCGCAGCCAATGCATCGGCCAGGCGCATGCCGCTGCGCACATCGGCGCGCACTGCGCTGAGGGTCTGGGCGATATGCTTTTTTTCCGCCTGCTCCACCGTGGCACTCAGCGCCGCCTCCAGGGGCAGGCTGGCACCGAGCAGGCTGGCCAGTTGGCGGGTGGCCCAGGCCAGGTCGTTGTCCGACAGCTTGGCGCTGAACAGGCTGCTGCCTGCCACGTTGGCGTTGCCTTCGAGCTGCACCAGCAACGCGGTCAGGCCACGGCTGCGCAGGCTGGCAAAGGCCGCGCCCTGGCTCTCGGCCTCGAGGTGCCCGGCTTCCAGTTTGCCGCTGGCATCGGCGGCCTCATAGCGATAGCGATTCATCAGGCGTCCCGTGTTACACGCAAGATTTCTTCCGGCGCAGTGGCACCGCTGCGCACCCAACGCTCGCCATCCTCACGCATGCTGAACATCCCGGCGTGGCGCGCGGCGACGCGTATCTGCTGCTCGCCGGCCCCCTGGTGGATCAGGCCGCGCACCGCGTCATCGACGCAGAACAATTCATGGATGCCGGTGCGGCCGCTGTACCCGACCTGGTTGCACTGGCCACACCCCACCGGGCGCCAGGTGCCGGGGGCCGCCGGGTCAGGCTGTTTGCAGTACGGGCACAGGCGGCGCACCAGGCGCTGGGCCAATACACCGAGCAGCGACGAGGCCAGCAGGAACGGCTCGACCCCCATGTCGATCAGGCGATTGACCGCCGACACCGCGTCATTGGTGTGCAACGTGGCCAGCACCAGGTGCCCGGTGAGTGAAGCCTGCACGGCGATCTGCGCGGTCTCCAGGTCGCGGATTTCGCCGATCATGATGATGTCCGGGTCCTGGCGCAGGATCGCACGCAGGGCCAGGGCGAAGGTCATGTCGATCTTGGCGTTGACCTGGATCTGGCTGATCCCCGGCAGGTCGTATTCCACCGGGTCTTCCACGGTGAGGATATTGCTCGTGCTGGCATCCAGCCGCGCCAGGGCGGCGTAGAGGCTGGTGGTCTTGCCGCTGCCAGTGGGCCCGGTGACCAGAACGATGCCGTGGGGCTGGCGAATCAGGCCATCGAGACGCGCCAGCAGCTGCGGGTCCATACCCAGGGTTTCCAGTTGCAGGCGCCCGGCCTGTTTGTCGAGCAGGCGCATCACCACCCGTTCGCCATGGCCGGTGGGCACCGTCGACACCCGTATATCAATCGGCCGCCCGGCAACCCGCAGGGCGATGCGTCCATCCTGGGGCAGGCGTTTTTCGGCGATATCGAGCTGGGCCATGATCTTGATCCGCGACACCAGCGCGCCATGCAGGGCTTTGCGCGGCGACACCACATCGCGCAGGGTGCCGTCGACGCGGTAGCGCACCACGGAGTGGGTTTCGAAGGGTTCGATATGGATGTCACTGGCCTCGTCGCGGGCGGCCTGGGTCAGCAAGGCGTTGATCATGCGAATCACCGGGGCGCCGTCCTGGGTGTCGAGCAGGTCGGTGATTTCCGGGATGTCCTGCATCAGGCGGTCGAGGTCGACTTCGTTTTCGGCGGCGCCGACCACGGCGGCGGCGCTGCCGGTATCGGCGTAGGCACTGGCCAGCAGGCCGTCGAGCTCATCGTCGCGCACCTGCTCGATGGCGGCCTCGCCGAATTGCCGGTGGACCTCGCTGATCGACCAGCCGGGGGTCGAGGGGCAGATGGTCAGGCGTGGGCCTTCGGGGGTGGGCTGCAAGAGGATGCGTTGGGATTTGGCCCAGGCGTAGGGGAGCAGGCTCATAGGGACCCGCCCTTGCGGCGGCTCAGCGCACAGTAAGCCAGGGCTGCGCCCATGCTCGGCAGCCCGATTCTCGAGGCGACCGCATCCCCCTGTGGGAGCTGTCGAGCCCCACAGGGGGAATGGGTGCGACTCACGGGCGTGTACTCCCCGGCATCGCCTTCTCCACCGCCGGCAACTGCGGCGCCTGCACATCCGGCAGTGCCCAGCTGTGCTGCGGCTGCAAGCCACCCTGGGCGCGGCGCATAAAGTCGTAGCGATTGCGCGTAATGCTGCGCCCCGCGCCGCTGTCGCGAATGATGTAGGGCCGCAGGAACACCATCAGGTTGGTCTTGTTCACACTGCGCGACTCGTTGCGAAACAGCGCGCCCAATCCCGGGATGTCTGATAGCCACGGCACTGCGTCGTTGCTCTGGGTATAGCCATCCTGCAACAGCCCGCCCAGCACCATGATCTGCCCGTCATCCAGCAAGATGCTGGTATCAATCGCGCGCTTGTTGGTCACCGTGCGCGCATCCCCCGACGCCCGGGTATCGACGCTGCTGACTTCCTGGTAGATATCCAGCTTCACCGTACCGCCCTCGGAAATCTGTGGCCGTACGTTCAACTTGAGCCCCACTTCCTCACGCTGCACGGTCTGGAACGGGTTATTGCTGGTGCCGCCCCCGCCGGTCACGTAGCTGCCGGTGATGAAGGGAATGGTCTGGCCGACGAAGATACTCGCCGCCTCATTGTCCAGGGTCAGCAGGTTCGGCGTGGATAACACATTGGTCCCGCCCTTGCTCTTCAACGCCCGCGCCAGGACTTTGAGGTCCAGCACCCGGCCGATCCCTGGAATATCCACGGTACCGTCCACCAGGCCGATGTTCAGGCCCTTGGGCAGCACGTCAATGCTGGTCTTGCTGGTGGGGGTGCCGTTGATCCCGCTGCCGCCCAGGTTGACCCCGCCAAAACCACCCTTGCCCCCCAGGTTGCCGGCCTGCCACTGCACGCCGAATTCGCTGGCATCGTCTTCGTTGACTTCGACGATCAGGCTTTCGATCACCACCTGGGCGCGGCGCTGGTCGAGCATGTCGATGACTTCGCGCAGGTTGCGGTACAGCGGATCCGGGGCGGATATCAGCAGGGTGTTGGTGGTCGCATCGGCCTGGATCGTCACACCGCCGGCACTGAAGGCAGTGTTCTGCTCACTGCCGGCAGTGCTTGCGCCGGTGCTGTCCTTGGCATAACCGCTGGATGGCGCCGCGCTGGCGGTCGGCGTGCCGCTGCTGTTCTGGGTGCTGCCCTGGCTGGTGCTACCCGCGCCGCCCATCGCACTCAACTTGGAGCGGGCCTCGTCACTGACGCCACTTTCGCTCTCTCCGGTCAGCATGCCGCGCAGGGATTGGGCCAGCTTGCCTGCCTGGGCGTTGCGCAGGTACACCACGTGCATGTTGCTGGGGTTGCTCTGGGCATTGTCGAGTTTGTAGATCAGGTTGCGCGCCAGCTCCGTGCGCTCGGGGCTGCCGGCACGAATGATGATCGAGTTGGAACGCGGGTCGCCGATCACGGCGATTTTCTGGGTCTGGTCGTTGCCCTGGGTTTCCAGCAACTCGGCGACCATTGCCGCGATATCCACGGCGATGCCGTTTTGTACCGGCACCACGTCGGTGTCGATGGCGCTTGGGGTGTCGATGCCGGCGATGATTTGCCCTACCCGTGCGAGGTTTTCCGCGTAGTCGGTGATGACGATGCTGTTGTTGCCGGGGTAGGCGTTGATCGGGTTGTTCGGCGAAACGATGGGGCGCAACACCGGGATCAGGTTCACCGCGTTTTCGTATTGCAGGCGGAAGGTGCGCGTCTGCATGCCATTGCCACTGGGGCTGGCGGCGTTGTAGATCGGCCCGCCCAGCAGTTTGGCGTCGGCTTCCGGGACCACCCGGGCCACGCCCCCCACGTCCACCACGCTGAAGCCCTGCATGCGCAGCGCCGCCAGCAGCATGTCGTAGGCCTGGTGCGCCGGGACCTGGCCTTCGCTGACCAGGGTCAGGTTGCCCTTGACCCGGGGGTCTACCAGGAACTGCTGGCCGGTGGCGCGGGACAAGGCGCGTACCACCGCCTGGATCTCGGCGTCGACGAAATTCAATTGCACCGGCTGGTCACCCAGCGGGTTGCGCACCTTGGCCGGCGCGGCGACCGGGCCGCGGGCACGGTTCCTCAGCGGGTGCTGGACCCGCGGCTGGGGGCTGATTTCGCGCTGGCGATCGGGCAACGGCACGCCATTGCGCCGGGTGTCGGCCAGGGGCTGGCCGAGTTCGCTGTCCACCAGCAAGGGCGCAGGTGTAGGCGCCGGGGTGTGGCTGCAGGCACTGAGCGCCAGCAACAGCAGCGGCGCCACCTGGCGAAACGGCGCTGAACGGGGAAGTGACCACTTCATGAAGCTTCCTTAGCGCCAGGCGCCTGATCCATGCGAACGGTCCCGGACACGCTGCCGGCCGGGTTTTCTGGGGTATCGCCCACACGCTGCAAGCGCGCGTGGGACACCTCCAGGGAAAATGCGCGCGGGCTGGTCAGCAGCCAACCAACCAGCGCATCCGCCGGCGCGTCGGTAAAAGTCAGGCGCCAACCGGCGGGCGCCACGCCCTGCAACTGATAGCGGTCTTTAAGTCCGGCAGCGTCGAGCGCCTGGCGCAGCGCGCCTTCCAGGTCTTGCCCGGCGCGCGCACCGGCACTGGCGCCCTGCAGCAGCACCTGCAAGGTGGCGGCCTGGGTGCGCAGCTTGGGGGTTTCGGCCTGCCAGAAATCAATCTGCTGCAAGGGCGGCTCAATCAGCAGCAACCACACCAAAAAGCCCGCCAGTACCGCCCCGCTGCCGCCGAGCAGGCGTTTTTCGCGCAGGGCCAGGCCGCTCCAGAATCCCTGGAGCTGGCCGCGCAGGTGCGGATAGCTGAACTTACTCATCGGCGCCTCCCGTGTTGTCGAGCGGCCCGAGGGTCCAGCCGTGCTCATCGCGGGTGGCAGCGAAACCCGCCTCGGTCAACGCCGCCTGCCACTCCCCTGGGGCGGCCGGGCTGCGACTGTCGGGCAACAGCTCCAGGTGCAACCGGCCTTGATCAAATGCCAACGCCTGGACGCTGCCGACCATAAACGGCAGGTGGTTGCCCGCCAGTTGCAACAGGCTGCTGAAACGCTGGCCGGGATCGGCGGTGGCGCCTTGCCCGGCGGCCAGTTGCTGCCGGGCCTGTTGCAGCGGATTGAGGATCACCGGCAAGTGCGGGAAGGCCTGCTTGACCTGGGCAATCATCCGCGCCTTGAGCTGTTGCCCTTCGTCCACCTGGCGCGCGGCATACAGGTTCAGGCCCAGGGTCCAGACCGCCACCGCCAGGGCACTGAGCCCCAGCGCCCGGCCCCAGCCACCGCTGCTGGCACGCTTGAGGCGGCCATGCAAGCCCCAGGCGGGGACCACACCCTGCCAGCGCGCGGGCGTGTGTTCATCGACCTGATGCAACTGCGCGCCAGCCTGCACCAGTTCCGCCAGGGCCTGTGGGCCCAGGGGATGCAAGGCGCTCTGGTGCAGGCTCTGGCGCAGCAGTAGATGCCCGTCGACGCAGGCCACGCTCAAATGCCCCGCCGGCGGCACAGGCAAGGCATAGGGCGCCGGGTACAGGCCGCGCAAACTGATAGGCACCTGGGCCAGGACCCGCTGCAACTGTTCCAGGCCAGCCGTCGGCAGCCAGCCCACTTGCACCTGGCCGTTGCTCTGCCGTGGGCTGTGGACCACCTGCATTTGCGCGACCGGGCCGAGGATCAGCGCCTGGGCCGCGCAGGCCACGGCTGCCGCCACTTTAGCGGGCGGCAGTTGCGGCAACTCCAGGCTGCTCAGCAAACTGTCCCGGGGATGCAGGAAACACTCGGCCGCCAGGCTCTTGCGCGGTTGCGCCAACTGCCCAAGGCTGGCCTGACCTTGCCGGCTGACCTGCCCGGCGCGGTCCAACCAGGCGTAGTGCACCAGGCTTTCGGCGCTCAGTTGGGCCAGCGGCGGCAAGGCAATGCGCAAGCGCGTCATGCGCCCACCCGCCACCAGATCACTTGGGGTTGCCGGTCTTCAGGGCGATACAACAACGCTTCGACCGCCACCCGCCGCTGCTCGCGCCGCGCGCGGCCGTGCCAGCGGAACCACTCACTGGTGATTCCCACCTGCACCGAGTCCACCAGCAACTGCGGCATGCGCAGGCGGTTGACGAAATCCCCGCGGTTGATAAACCAGCGCCCGCTGTCCCGCTCGGCCACCAGCCCCTGGGCCTGGGACAGGCTGAGCCCCGGCACCACCGCACTGAGCACTTCGGCGCTGGCCGTATTGCCATTGACCCAGGTGTTGTCGGGCAACACGCTGACATAGGCCGCCAGGCGTTGCTGCACCCCCGGCTCAAGGGCAAGGTCGTCAAGGCTGCGCAACATCGGCGCCCTGGCCGGCAGCAAGGTCTGCGCGGCCTCGGGCGAGGTGCTGCGCAGGCTGCTCACGTCACTGCCACCCGCGCGCTGCGCATAGGAGGCAAGCACCCGTTGGCTGATGCGCTGGCTGGTGTTGGGGTCGATGCCGAGCAACTGGCACAGACGCTGGAAACTCTGCAACTGCGCCACATCCGGCTGCTGCTGGCTGACCAGATTGCGCAGGTTGAACTTGCCCTGCTCGTCATCCAGGCGCCCTTCGACCACCCCGGCAAAGGGGCGCGCCCAGGGCTGGTCGAGACGGGTCAGCACCTCTTTGCGCCGCGCGTCCCACAACTGTTGCCGGCTGGCCTGCAGCGCGCCCTGCAACAACCAACTGCCCTGGACCCGCAGTTGTTCGGCCTCAAGGCTGCGGGTGAACACGCTCTGGCGGGTGAGCATGGCCCCGGCAAGCACCGCCACCACGGCGGCGATCAGCAACGCGCTGATAATCGCCATGCCGCGCTGCTTCGCCGCTCTGGGCAAATGGCTGTTCATGGCGCGCCTTACAACTGCCAGGAGCCGATATCGGCATTCACGCCCTCACCGTCCGGTTGGCCGTCGGCGCCCAGGGAGAACACATCGACTTCACCGTTGGCGCCAGGGTTGAGGTACTGGTACGGGCGGCCCCAGGGGTCGTTGGGCAAGCGTTCGAGGTAGGCGCGCCAGTTGCTGTTCTTCCCATCGGCCGGGCGCTCGACCAGGACCTTGAGGCCCTGGGTCTGGTTCGGATAGCTGCCGTGGTCCAGGCGGTAGAGTTTCAGCGCCTGCATCAGGCCACCGATGTCTTGCCGGGCGGCCGTGGCGCGCGCCTGGTCGGGGCGGTCGAGCACCTTGGGCACCACCATGGCGGCGAGGATCCCGAGAATGACCACCACCACCATGATCTCGATCAGGGTAAAGCCACGCTGGCCACGAGCGCCTCGCGGGGTGGATGTGAAGTGCGCGATATCCATCTCGACATTCCTTGGCTTGAGTGCTTTTCGTCGCGCAGTGTTGCAAGACAACATGTCAGGCGTATTGAAAATCCTCGGGAGCTTTGGTCGCCAATCGGTCAAGTGCAAGGGCTAGTCTGCGGGCCTGTTTCCCGGCATTGAGCAAGCCATGCGCGCCCGCAATAGGAACCAAGGTTTCACCCTGATCGAGGTGCTGGTGGCCCTGGCGATTATCGCCGTGGCCATGGCGGCGGCGGTGCGGGTGGCGGGGTTGATGACCCAGAGCAATGGCCTGTTGCGCGACAAGTCCATCGCCATGCTGGCGGCCCAGAGTCGCCTGGCGCAACTGCGTCTGGAGGGCCGCGCCAGCCCCGGGCGCAAGACATTCGAGTGCGACCAGGGCCGTTTGAAACTGCGCTGTGAACAGGTGGTGGCAGGCGCTGGCGACCTGTGGAAAGTCAGCGTGCAAGTGCTGGACGCCACACGCGAGGCGCCGCCCCTGGCGCGCCTTGAGACCCTGGTGGCCCGCGCGCCGGCGTTAAAGCAGGTTACGGCCGAGTGAGCCGGGGCAAGGCCGGGGCATCGGGCAACTTGTCGAGGTTGACCCGGACCTTTTCAGCGCCGCGCTCGATCACCACCCCGTCGCCCTCGATGGCCGCCAGGCGCACGCCGGGACTGAGGCGTTCACCCGCTAGAAAGCTGCGCGGCGGCCCGTCGTTGAGGCTGAGAATCGCCACCGCGCCCTGGGCGCCGGCCAGCACCCCGGAGACCTTGATCTGCAGGGCCGCCGGCATGTCGGCAAACCATTGCAGCGCCGGGTTATCACTGCGCGCCGCCAATGCCTGGGGGGCAAGCGCCGGGGTATGGGACTCGGCAGACGTCAGCAGCAACGGTGTCCATGTAGCGACCCCGGCCAGCGTCGCCAGCACGGCCAGGGCCTGGATGCCGTGGGCGGCAGATACGCGATGGATGAATGCCATGGGCGGGACCTCCTGTTTGTCCGTGCAGACAGCCTACAGGGCAATTCTCACGGTTTTATTTCAGTGGCAGATCCCGTTGAGGGCACACCCATGACGAATCGCCGGCAACAGGGGTTCACCTTGATCGAGTTGATGGTGGTGCTGGTGATCATCGGCATTGCCAGCGCGGCCATCAGCCTGAGCATCAAGCCCGACCCCTTGCACCGCTTGCGCAAGGACGCCGAGCGCCTGAGCCAGGTGCTGCAGATCGCCCAGGCCGAAGCCCGTGCCGATGGCCGCACGATCACCTGGCGTGCCGATGCCAAGGGCTACCATTTGAGCCGCCGCCGCGACGATGGCCGGGGGCTGGAGGACTTCAAGGATGACCCACAACTGCGCCCACGGGCCTGGGATACCACGCCGATGCTGGTGCGGATCGAACCCCGGCAGACCCTGGTGCTGAATGCCGAATGGATCACTCCGCCGCTGCAGGTGTGGCTCTCGGACGGGCAACACGGCCTCAGCCTGCAACGTGATGCAGCCGGCACCTTGCGCGTGGTGAGCCAGCCATGAACCGCGAGCAGCAAGGCTTTACCCTGATCGAAGTGATGGTGGCGATCATGCTGATGGCGGTGGTCAGCCTGATTGCCTGGCGCGGCCTGGACAGCGTAACCCGCGCCGACGCCCACTTGCAGGCCAGCACCGAACAGACCCAGGGCCTGCTGCGCGCCCTGAACCAGCTGCAACTGGACGTCAGCCTGCGCGCCGGGGTGGAACTGGCTGCGCCACCCACCGAGGACCAGCCTCCCGCCGCCGACGCCTTGCCGGCGGTGACCGTGCGCAGCTCCGACAGCCAGGGCTTTCGTCTGGAGCTGATCCGCAGCGCGCCAACCCCCGGCGACGGCCTGCAACGGGTGCGGTGGTGGCTCAAGGGCGACACCTTGTACCGCGCTGCCGCACCGGCGCGGGATCGCTATCCGCTGCCGGCGCCCAAGGAGGCGGTGGCGGTGTTGAGCCAGGTCAGCGACCTGCAAGTGCGGGTGTGGGACAACGAGAAAGGCTGGCGGCAGTTGAGCGGCAATCGCCAGGACAATCCATTGGGGATGGAAATCACCCTGGTGCGCCAGACGCCCCAGGGGGTGGAGCGCTATCGCCAGGTGCTGGGGCCGTTGGACTGAACCTGTGGCGAGCGGCCCCCCGTCTCCAGGGCTAGCTGAGCAACACCACCCCGCCCGGCAGTTCCGT
This sequence comes from Pseudomonas sp. MF5691, assembly GCF_016405645.1. Taxonomy (NCBI): domain Bacteria; kingdom Pseudomonadati; phylum Pseudomonadota; class Gammaproteobacteria; order Pseudomonadales; family Pseudomonadaceae; genus Pseudomonas; species Pseudomonas sp. MF5691. Next base: position 30,551 of record NZ_JAEKDC010000030.1, on the reverse strand, counting down.
GCATTTGGCCCCATAGGCATCGCGGATCAGCAACGCCACGCCCGGCAGTTGTTCGAGACTGAAGCGCGCCTGCACCCGGCGCTTGCCCAGTTCGCGGTTGAGCAATACCAACATCCCTGGGCGGTAGCGGTTGATCTCGTCGATCACCGTATCCAGTGTGGCGTTATTAAATACCAGCACCTGTTCCCGCCAGGCGATCACGGCGTCGGTGTCCACCGTCACCACGGGGCCCAGCCCGGCCGCGTCGTAGGTCAACTGGCGCCCGCTGTCCAGGCGCACGCTGCGCCCCTGCACTTCAACCGCCAGCCAGCCTTCAATGCAGGTCACGCACACACTGTGGTCGGTGTTGCGCACATTGAAGCGCGCCTGGCTCGCGCTCAGCCAGCCCGCCCCTGCCTGTACGGTCAGCGGCTGTGCCACCTGCACCTCGACCTCGCCTTCAAGCAATTCGATGCCCTGCTCGCGCCGGCTGATGCGGGTCTGGGTGTTGAGCTCCAGGCTGATGCCCTCGCGCAAGTCCACCCGCCGCTGCTCGCCCACTGCGGTGTGGTAGTCGGCGCCCAAGCCGGCAAAACCACCGGGCACGCTGATGTGCACCATCACCAGGGCCGCCGAGGCCGCAAGCGCCCCGCCGAGGAACGCCCTTCGGCCAAAGTGCCGGGGGGCCTGGGCCTCGGTCAGCGCCGGGGTCAATTGTTGCCACAGTCGCTTGGCCTGTTCGAAGGCCTGGGCATGCTCGGGGCTCTGGGCGCACCACTGGCGCAGGGCCTTGGCATCGGCCACGGTTGCCTGGCCCGAGGTCAGGAGGACCAGCCAGTCGCGCGCTTCACCGTGCAATCGGCTGTCGGGCGTATCCCGGGAAGTGGGAAAGCTAAAAATATTCAAGCGCGCAGGTACTCACGGATTATCAGGGACTCAACACTAAGACGGTTTTCCGGCGCCGGGACCGAACCGCTGGATGACTTTTCTTTCCAGACGCTGGGCGCAATGCCCCAGGGCGGCCTTGATTTCCTTCTCGACCATGCGTGTGGAAATGCCGAAACGCTGGGAGATTTCCAGGTGTGGCGCTTCCTCCAGGCGCGCGGCGATAAGGATCTTGCGCCGCCGGGCAGGCAGTTCGTAGAGGGCTTTGAGCAGGGACTGGATTTCTTTCTGGCCACCCACCACCCGCGAGGGGTCCAGGGCTTCATCGCTGATATTGAGCAACTCCTCGACTTCGCTGCCGGTCAGCAGGCGGGCATCGGCCTGGCGCCGGTCGGCCGCAATGTTCAGGGCCATGCGGTACAGATAGGCATTGGGTTGTTGCAGGTTCGCCGGCATGTCCATGCGGTCGACCCGCAGGTAGGTTTCATGCAGGACGTCATTGGCCAGATCCTCCGACCCCAGGCGCTTGCGCAAACGCACCTTGAAGTCCTCGTAGGAGGCCAGGAACAACCTGACCATTGGCGTGTGCCCGGTATCCTTCATGCCCCGGAAGCTCCTTGCCGTGCTGTGCATTCCATGCGTTTTCCTGTGGTATCGGGCATTAAAAGCAGGGTCAACGGCAACCGCATCGAGCTGGGTGCCGGGCGCTCTATCCATGTGCTGCCGAGGCTGCGCACCAGCGCTTCATCACGCAGTACATCGCCAGTGGAGCTGACCAGGCGGCTGTGTTCAATCAATCCGTCACGGTTGACCCAGACCTGCACCAGCGCCCGGAAACTGCCGGGGCGGGTCAAGGGTGAACGGCACAGGCTGGCTTCGACGGCCTGCTGCACGGCGCTGGCATAACTGCGGTTGAGCCGTGCGGCGTTACGTGGCGATACCCCGCGACTGGCCAGCGGCTGGCTGACTTCAGGCACCTGCAGGGTGAATGCATCACTGCGTGCGTAACGCGCCATCAGGCCACTCCCTGTCAGTAACAGGCCCAGGGCCTGCTGGGCGCTGTAGTGCCCGTGCACACCCATCGAACGTCGTCCATCGCTCAACTCGCGGTCCACCAGCACAGCCATCCCGGTGGCCCGGCTGAAAGCTTCCAGGGCGGGCGCCAGGTCTTGCGCAGGCAGATCCAGGCGCAACAACGGCGGCTCCCCCGCTTGCACCCTGGGCAGTGGCAGCCACATCCAGGCCAACAGCAAGACCAGGCAGCAGTGCGTGCGCCTCCAAGCCCACCGTTCGACCCCTGCTCTGCCTTGTTGCACGGCTGCCGTGTCCTGGGAAAAGCGTCATCCTGAGGCCAATTTATGAACCTGATGTTACGGTGATGGCAAAAAAAACATCACGGTTTCGCCAGCGCCACCGGGCTAGACTGGCAGGCACTAACGGCCCACTCCCCAGGGCCTGCCAGGAGGCTCTGATGAAGCGGTTGCTGATGCTGTTGTTATGCGCGGGCCTGGCGTCGACCGTGCACGCCGAGGAAACGCCGGGCGGTTGTGTCGAGGCCAGGGTGGATGGGTACAAAGCGCCTGACTATGGATGCCTGAGCCAGCAGATGGGCGCTAAGGCAGCGCAGAAAAACCGCGAGGCGCGGGAAAAACCGGTGCACCAGCGGCCGCCGAACCAGATTGGCTTGTCGACGCCGGCGGCGACCAGTGTGCGGATGGGCAATACGTTCGGTACGGGGGTAAAGCCGCAGCGGCCGTGATCTGGGGGCCTTCTAGAAGCGCCACTCCTCGGCCCTAACCAGTTGGCAGAACGGCCCATCCAGCGTGGCATTGTGATGAGCGACGATATGCTCGGCTTTCATCACGGGAGTGTCCGAACAGGTATGGCCATCGGCGATAAGTACCGCATCGAAGCCAAGGTCACGGGCAGCGCGGCAGGTGCTGTCGACGCAGTATTGCGTTTTCATCCCGGTGACCACTACACCGCTAGCGCCGCATGCGCGCAACTGGTCAGCCAGGTCGGTCGACTCAAAGGCGTTGGGCCGGCGCTTTTCGAACACCCTTTCGCCACCGAGCAACTTCAGTTGCGGTACCACCTTCGTCAGCGGGCTGCCGGGTTCGATGGGCGAGCCCACGGGCCCGATATGGCGCGCCAGAAAAATCGGCGCACCGGCGTGGCGGGCCTTATCCATCAGGCTATTGAGTGTTTCCAACAACGCTTCGCAGCGCCATGGTTTTTCCGGGCCGTGAACTAGCCCGACTTGCATATCGAGAATCAACAGGGCGTACATGGGTGCATCTCCTTGCGTTTGAGCCAGCGACACAAGGACAAGAAAAAAGGCCCTGTCCATCGCTGGCGGGCCTTTGAAGTTCGTCTGCTATTGGCTCACGAAACCTCGCACGCTCCGCTTGCAGCGGTCGTGGTGGTGGTCGTCGAGGTGAGGCAATAGGCAGTCATGCATCGACACTAGCAATACCGCAACGCCCTGACAAGCCAGGATCCTGGAGCGCCCCCCCGAGCTGCAAACGTGTTCAGTGCTTAAACCGAAAATGCGGCAATAAAGCGCAATGGATAGGAATATGTCGGGACTTTTGCCAGAATGCGCAACTTAGAAACATTCGCATTCGCAGGAAGATCCCATGCACGCCCCCCACCCGCTCCCCGCTGCGCGCCGCATCCTTGCCGTCGAGGATGACCCGTTGCTCGCCGCCCACCTGCACAGCCACCTGGGCCAGCGTGGCTTCGAGGTCACGTTGCGCCATGATGGTGGAGGGATTGTCGAGCTGGCGCGTACCCAGGATTTCGACCTGATCCTGATGGACATCATGCTGCCCGGCAGCAGCGGCCTGGAGGTGCTCGCGCAACTGCGGCGGCATCAACGGGTACCGGTGATCCTGATGTCGGCCCTCGGTGCCGAGCAGGACCGCATCACCGGTTTCAGCCAGGGCGCCGACGATTACCTGCCCAAGCCGTTCAGCATGTTGGAGATGGATGTGCGCATCGACGCGATCCTGCGCCGGGTGGCCTATGAACATGAGGTGCCTGGCACGGCGCGCAATGAAGATCCGCAACTGACGTTCGACGAACAGCGCACGGATGTGCACCTGGATGAACAGTGGGCCGACCTGACTACCACCGAATACCGCGTCCTGGAAACCCTGGTGGCCCATGCCGACGAGGTGCTGACCAAGGCATTCCTGTATCAGCAGGTCATGCACCGCGCCTATTCGCGACATGATCGCAGCCTGGACATGCATGTCAGCCGTATCCGCCGCAAGTTACAGGCCATCGGCTACACCGCCGGGCGCGTGGAAACGGTCAGGAGCACAGGCTATATGCTGACCCGGCTGGAGCCATGAGGCTGCCCAACCGCCACTCGCTGTTGTGGAAATTGATCGGCTTGCTGGCGGTGTTGTGCCTGCTGGTGGTCAGCCTGCAAGTGGATGTGAGCCGGCGCATCTACGAAGCCACCGCGCGCTTGCCCGCCCCCACCCGTTACATCCTCAGCGAGTACTCACGCCAGGCCGAAATTGCCTGGCGTGAACGCGGTGCAGTGGGGGTCGATGAGTTCCTCAAGAATCTGCGTGCCCAGGAGCAGGTATGGGCGGTGGTAGTGGACGACCACCAGTCGCTGTCCTCCCAGGCCTTGACCACGATTGAGCGGCGCAAGCTGGATTTTGTACGCCAGATCGACTGGCCAGTGGGCCGCCCCGGCGGGCGGCCGACTTTCTATATTCCGTTCAGCGACGGTGCAGCACGCCTGGTCATGGAGTTGCCACTGCACCTGGACCCCCGCCAGGGCCGTGGCCTGTGGGACATTTTGCTGCGCCAGGTACTGCCGACGTGCCTGGCGCTATTGTTTGGTGTGCTGTTGTACCGGGTGCTGATTTCGCCGCTGGTGATCCTGCGGCGCCAGGCCAATGCCCTGAGCGCCGGCGACCTGGCGGCGCGGGTCGGGCCCCAGGTGACGCACCGCCGTGACGAACTCGGTGAATTGGCCCGGGCCTTCGACCATATGGCCGAGCGCCTGGAAAATACCGTGGTCCTGCAACGGCGCCTGCTGCGGGACTTGTCCCACGAACTGCGCACGCCCTTGAGCCGGCTGCGGGTGGCCGGGGAGCGCGAGCCCGATCCAAATGCCCTGCGCCAGCGCCTGGAGCGCGAAGTGCAAGGCATGGAACGCTTGATCGGCAGCACCCTGGAGCTGGTCTGGCTGGATACCGAACGCCCGGCGATGCCCGTGGAAGCAGTCGAGATGGAACCGTTGTGGGACTTGCTGCGCGAAGACGCCTGCTTTGAAAGCGGCTGGCCGCGGGAGCGCCTGCCCTGCGAACTGCCCGCCAACTGTTGGGTCCTGGGCAACCTCAATGGCCTGGCCCAGGCCCTGGAAAATATCCTGCGCAATGCCATCCGCCATTCCCCCGAACACGGTGTGGTGCGCTTGACCGGAGCATTGGAGGGCGATTTCTGGCACTTGTGCATCCAGGACCAGGGCCCAGGGATCGAGCCGGACAAGCTGGAGCAGATCTTCCTGCCCTTCACCCGCCTCAATGCCGCCCGCCCCGGCGGTGACGGCTATGGCCTGGGGTTGTCGATTGCGCGCAGCATCGTGCAGTTGCAAGGCGGCCAGTTGTGGGCACAGAACACCACGCCCGGGCTGTGCCTGCACCTGCGGCTCAAAGTGTATAAGTTGTAAATTGCGTTTACTCACATATGAGAATCACTAGCATTCGAGCCATACGTTTCTTGTGACCCACTCGGTCTATGTGGGAGCTGGCTTGCCTGCGATGCAGACGCCTCGGTCTAGCAGGTCATTCCGAGGAGATGCCATCGCAGGCAAGCCAGCTCCCACACAAGCCTGCCCCCCAGGGCAATGGTGTTGCCTAGTCTGATGCTGATGAGCCCTCCATGAAAAGCAAATCCCCTGCCTGGCCGACCCTCTCGCGGATGGTCGCCGCGCTGATCGGCGGTTACCTGTTTACCTATGCGTTTACCGCCGCCCTGGCGCGCCTGTTGCCCATGGACAAGGTGGATGCCCTGGTGGTCGCCAGCCTGCCGTCCTTCTTGATCTACACCCTGGCGATCCTCTGGGCCTTTGCCTGTCGCAACGCCTGGCGTGCGTGGGCCGGGATGGCCCTGGCGCTGCCCCTGGCTGCCGTCGGTTTCTGGCCACACTGGCGCGAGGTGCTGGGATGAAACACAAGACCCTGACCCAGGCCATGGCCTGGCTGCATACCTGGAGCGGGCTGGTGTTCGGCTGGCTGCTGTTTGCAATCTTCCTGACCGGCACCCTGGCGGTGTTCGACAAGGAAATCGACGGCTGGATGCGCCCGGAAATCCCCACCGCGCCCCTGTCGCAAAGCGCCGCCGCGCAGCAGGCCCTCGACTACCTGGCGCGCCAGCACCCCGAGGCGAAGACCTGGAACATCGGCCTGCCCGGCGAACGCTCCGACACCCTGACGGTATCGGCCGGCGAACAACGACGTGGCGGCGGCACCGCACTCGACCCACACACCGGCGAGCCCTTGGCCGTGCGCGAAACTGCCGGGGGCGGGTTTTTCTTCCGCTTCCACTTTACCCTCAACCTGCCGCGCGACCTGGGGATCTGGACGGTCGGCCTGGCCGCCATGGCGATGCTGGTCGCGTTGGTCAGCGGGATCGTGATCCACAAGAAATTCTTCAAGGAGTTCTTCACCTTCCGCCCCGCCAAGGGCCAGCGCTCATGGCTGGATGCGCACAACGCGACAGCGGTGCTGGTGCTGCCCTTTCACCTGATGATCACCTATACCGGGCTGGTGATCTTCTATTTGATCTACATGCCGGCGGCGGTGGACGTGCTGTTTGACGGTGACCGCGACAACCTCTTCCGCGCCCTGCGTGGCGCGCCCGCCGAACAACAAGTGCGCGGCGAACGCCCCAAACACAGCGAAGCAGCCGAGCTGACGGCACTGGAACCGCTGCTGGCCGAGGCCGAGCGGGCCATGGGGCCGGTGTCCAGCTTGTCGATCCACAACCCCGGCCGCAGCGACGCACGCATCGAGGTACGGCCGGTACTGGGCAACCGCATCGAGCTGACCAAGGGCCAGAGCATGCTGTTTGACGGGGTCAGCGGTGCCGTCCTGCGCCAGCCTGCGGTCAGTCGGCCCAGCCTGTTGACCCAGAAGGTCATGGCCGGCCTGCACTTTGCGCAGTTCGGCGGCTACTCCATGCGCTGGTTGTACTTTGTCTGCGGCCTGGCCAGTTGCGCAATGCTGGCAACCGGCGTGGTGCTGTTTACCGTCAAACGCCGCCGGCGCCACGATGGCGAAGGCGCTCTAGGCGCCCTGCTCTACCACATCGCCGAACGCCTGAATGTGGCGGTGGTGGCCGGGCTGACGGTGGCGTGCGTGGCCTTGTTGTGGGCCAACCGCTTGCTCCCAGTGGAACTGGCCCAGCGCGGTGGCTGGGAAGTGCGGGTGTTTTTCCTGGTGTGGCTGTTGAGCCTGGGCCATGCGATTGTCCGCCCCTGGCGCAGTGCCTGGCGCGAGCAACTGGGCCTGGCGGCAGTGCTGTGTATCGGCCTGCCGGCCCTGAATCTGCTGGGGGAAAGCCTGGGTGATTACGTCTACCTGGAATTGACCAGCGTCGCCCTCGGCCTGCTGCTGACCTGGCCGTGCTGGAAGCTGTACCAGGCGCCCAAGGAACGCAGCACCCGGCGCGTGGCCAAGCACGCTGTGGCAGAGGTCAATTGAGATGGCGTTGATAGTCGCGTTGTTGCTGGCCTGCGCAGGGATGGCGGGGTTATGCCTGGGCTTGGAGCGCCATTACAAACAACTTATGCAGCGCCTGCCCTCGCCGGTGCTACGACGTGGCCTGCGAGTGCTGGGCTGGGGGATGCTGGCGGCGAGTTTTGCCGTCAGCGTACTGGGGTGGGGCTGGGCCATGGGGCCGGTGGCGTGGTTCGGCTTGATTTCGCTGGCTGGGCTTGGCGTGGTGTTTCTGTTGCCCTACACCACCCGCTGATGGGCCAAAAAACCTTGTAGGGGCTGGTTTACCGGCGATTGCGCCGGGTTATCCGATACATGCGGCGACTGATACACCGCCATCGCGGCATAGGTATCTACACAACTCTTTTCTGGGGTTTTGTACATATCCGTTGCTGCGGTTACGGCGGCTATTGGTTCCGCCCTTACGGCGGGTCACTTTTGGAAAAGAGCCCCAAAAGTAACCAAAAGGGCTCTTGCCCCACCACTCGGTGCCTCGCCTAGGCTCGGCATGCCCGCAGTCAGGCATTGCTCCGTGGGCCCGCCGCGATCGGCCATCCATGGCCGTGTCGCGGCTACCCCGGCATCCATGCCGGGGTGCCCACTGCGCAATACCTGCCTGCGGCCATCGTGGTTTAACGGGGCGCCTGAGATCAAGATCAAAAGCCAGATCAAAAGCAGAGCAACAGCAACAGCAACAGCAAAGCTGGGGTGCGAAGCTGCATTCCCCTGTGGGAGCTGGCTTGCCTGCGATGGCGGTGTATCAGTCGATCAATGTATTGGCTGGTACACAGCCATCGCAGGCAAGCCAGCTCCCACAGGTATATGCGCACGCCTCGACGATCAGGTCGGCTGTCAGGCCGCCTCGCTTTGCTTTTGATCTGAGGCGCCCCGTTAAACCACGCTGGCCGTCATGCGATTTTGATTTGGGGGGTAAACCGGCAGGACGCCGGTTTAGCCGCGCTGGGCCATGGATGGCCCAGCGCGGCGGCCCCCCAAATCAATGTCGGATGACGGGCACACCGAGCCTAGGCGAGGTGCCGAGTGGTGGGGCAAGAGCGCTTTGCTTACTTTGGGGCTCTTCCAAAGTGAGCCGCCGTAAGGGCGGAACCAATAGCCGCCATAACCGCAACAACGGATATGTACACAACCCCAACAACCCAAAAAGAGCGCTGCGTAAAGACTCATGACCATCACAAACAACCCAGCGCCCACCGCCAGATTAAGGTCAGGCCGCCTGAATCTCGCGCTTGAGGCTGTCCATGTCGATCACAAAACGGTACTTCACATCGCCCTTGAGCATGCGCTCGTAGGATTCGTTGATGCCCTGGATATCAATCATCTCGATCTCCGAGACGATCCCGTGCCGGGCGCAGAAGTCCAGCATGTCCTGGGTCTCCTGGATGCCACCAATCAATGACCCCGCCAGGCTGCGGCGTTTGAAGATCAGGTTGAACACCGAAGGCGACGGGTGCGGACTGTCTGGCGCGCCCACCAGGGTCATGGTGCCGTCGCGCTTGAGCAGGTTGAGGAACGCGTCCAGGTCATGGGGCGCGGCCACGGTGTTGAGGATGAAATCCAGGCTATTGGCGACCTTGGCCATTTCGTCCGGGTTCTTCGACACCACCACCTCGTCAGCCCCCAGGCGCAGGCCGTCTTCGCGTTTGTTCGGCGAGGTGGTGAACAACACCACATGGGCGCCCATGGCATGGGCGATTTTCACCGCCATATGGCCCAGGCCGCCGAGGCCGACCACGCCGACCTTCTGTCCAGGGCCGACCTTCCAATGGTGCAGCGGCGAGTAGGTGGTGATCCCGGCACACAGCAGCGGCGCCACGGCCGCCAATTGCGCCTCATCGTGGGAAATGCGCAGGACGAACTTCTCCTTGACCACGATATTGTCGGAATAGCCGCCAAAGGTGTTTTCACCGCCAAACACCGGGCCGTTGTAAGTGCCGGTAAAGCCGTTCTCGCAGTACTGCTCCTCGCCCTCGGCGCAGGATGCGCAGTGCTGACAGCTGTCGACCATGCAGCCGACGCCGGCCAGGTCACCGACCTTGAAGCGGCTGACATTGGCCCCCACTGCCGTCACCCGGCCGACGATTTCATGGCCCGGCACCGATGGGTAGAGGGTGTTGTTCCACTCATTGCGCGCCGTGTGCAGGTCGGAGTGACACACTCCGCAGTAGAGGATGTCGATTTGAACATCGTCGGCCCCGGGGGCGCGGCGCTCGAAGGTAAAGGGTTTGAGGGCGTTCTTGGCGTCACGGGCGGCGTAGCTGTAAGTCTTGGCCATTGCGGTCACCTCTTTGCGTCGACATTGAAGGTCAGTTGACCAGCATAGCCGCCCAACCGTTCAACCCACGTAAATCAGCGGTAATTCAAACAAACACATACCCTCTGTGGGAGCGGGCAAGCCCGCTCCCACACGAGCCCGCACGGACTGCGTCAGTGAACAACCGCCCGGGTCACCAAAAAGCTCAGCAACTGCGGCTCGTCATCCAGCTCGATGGCCTGCACCGGGCGCGGCAGGTTGTCCAATACGCTGCGCCAGAACGCCTGGGACGCCTCGTCCTGGTCATAGAACCGCACCAGCCAGTCCGCCTCGCCGCTGGTCAACACCTGGGTGGCCAGGGCGCGGCCTATGCCCTTGCGCCGATAGCGTTTCAAGATAAACAGGTCAGCCAGTTCCAGGGCATTGATCCCCGGCAGCTCGCTGCGCTCGATCAGCAGGAAACCGGCGATGTAACCGTCCACCAGCAGCAGATTGGCGCTCCATTGCGGCTCTTGCCAGTAGCGCGCCAGGTGTTCCTCGTGGATATAGAAACGGCCGTCCTGCTCGACGTCTTCCTGCTCCCAATCGGAGGATTCATAGGCATAAAACTGGTAGAGGTTGCAGATCAGTTCGGCCTGTTCAGGGCCGGTCTGGATCAGTTCGACAGTGGTGTCACTCATGGCGGGGCTCACGCAGGCGGGGCGCCACAGTAGCGAAGGCCGGCGCCCCAGGCAAGCCGCTAGGCTTGCTGTTTGACCTGGGGCAGCGCGCTCAACCATTGCTCAAGCTCACGATGAACCTGGGGCGCCAGCAGTTGCCGATCCGCCATCCATTGGTCGTTGAACACCGTGTCGAGGTATTTTTCGCCGCCATCGCACACCAGTGCCACGATCACGCTGTGGGCCGGGGCATGCCAGGCCTCGCGCAGGGCCTGGTAGATCACCCCGCCGGCCGAGCCGCCGAGCAGCAGACCGTAATGCCGCGCCAGGTAGCGCGCGGTTTCGAAGGCCTGGGCGTCGCTGACAGTCAGGCCTTTGTCGATCAACGCGTAGTCGACCACGGCGCCGATTTCTGCGCCCTCCGGGGTGCCGGTGCCGGACTGATGATACGGCGCACCGGGGCCGCCAAAGATCACCGAGCCGCAGGGTTCGACGCCGATCACCTGCAGGCCATGGGCATGGCGTTTCAAGGCACGCGCAGTGCCGCATAACGAGCCGCCGGTGCCCACGGCGCCCACCAGGTAGTGGATTTCATCGCCCAGCACTGCGCGCAATTCCGCTGCCAGCTGCGTGTAGCCATTGACATTGGCCGGGTTGTGGTGCTGGCGGGTCCAGTAGGCGCCCTGCTCCGTGGCAATACGCTCGGCGGTAGCATCGCGGTCGGCGGTGGACAGCCCGCCACCGGGGTCGCCGACCCGCACCAACTGCGCACCAAAAGCCTGCATCGCCCGCAGTTTGTCGGGGCTGGCGTGTTCGTCGACCACGGCAGTGAAGCGGTAGCCGCGCTCGGCGGCCAGCAGCGCCAGGCCCAATCCGGTGTTGCCCGAGGTCGACTCGACAATCCGCCCACCCGGCTTGAGCTGCCCCGAGGCCTGCGCCTCGTCGAGCATCTGCCGGGCCATGCGGATCTTGGCGGTGCCGGTGGGGTTGAATTGTTCCAGCTTGAGCAGCACGCAGCTGCCGTTTTCAGTGACGCACAATTTGAGCAGCGGTGTATCGCCGATCAGTTCGGACAGGCAAGTCTTGATCATGACAACCTCTGGGCAGTATGAAAAACCGGCGCGGCGCTTACCCGGCCAGGGTCGCGACGGCGCGTTGCAGGCTGGCGAGAAACGCCTGGTTTTGCTGGGCCAGGCCCAGGGACACGCGGATAAAACTGGTGTATCCCGGCTCGCGCCAGGCCTTGACGATGATCCCGTCCTTGAGCAATTCGTCGACCACCTCCAGGGCGTTGCAAGCGGTGTCGATAAACAGGAAATTGGCCTGGGACGGCGCCACGCGAAAACCCGCAGCCTGCAACCCCTGGGTCAGGCGTTGGCGTTCGATGGCGACGAATTCGCGGCTGCGAATCACGTGTTGCGGGTCCAGCCAGGCGGCCTTGGCGGCCTCCTGGGCCGGTTGATTGACGTTGTACGGCGTGCGCACCCGGTGCAGCGCATCAATCAGGCTGCGGTGCGAAGCGATGCCATAGCCGATCCGCAGCCCCGCCAACCCATACGCCTTGGAGAACGTGCGCAGGATGATCCACGGCCGCGACTGCGCGTCGAGGATCGCCAGGGCGTCAGCCGCGTCCTCGACGAATTCAAAATACGCCTCGTCGATCACCAACAAGGTGTCGGGGTGAGCGGCGGCGACCAGCGCCGTCAGTTCAGCGCTGGACAGCGCCGTGCCCACCGGATTGCAGGGGGTGCTCAGCATCAACAGCTTCGCCGGTTGCTCGAGGGCCGTGGCCCAGGCCTGCAGGTTAACGCTGAAATCCGGGTTGAGCGGCACCTTGTCCACCGTCGCGCCCATCATCAATGGCAGGCTTTCATGCAGGCTGAAACAGGGCTGCTGGGTCACCACCCGGTCCTCGGGATCGAGCAGCGCCAGGCACAACAGTTCGAGGATATTTTCCGAGCCGTTGCCGAGGATGACCCGCGCCGGGTCCACATCCAACTGGCCGCCGATCAGCTGCCGCAGGGCCCGGCCACTGGGGTCGGGGTAGCGTTCCAGCCCTGCCCCGCCATGATGCGCCAGCATCGCCGCAGCAGCCGGCGACATGCCCAGCGGGTTTTCGCAGTTGGACAGCTTGATCACCGTCGGCGTACCGAGCTGATGTGGATCGGCGCCCGGGTCGTACAGGGGCAAACGTCGCACGCTGGGGCGCACCAACGCCTCGACGCGGTGTGCAGGGTCGTCTTGATGCATGGAACACCTCCTTGTTATGACAGTGCGACGGCGCCCGCGCGGTCCAGCGCCTTGAGTTGCCGTTCAAACGAGACAATCAGCAGCAACGCGGTAGCCGCCAGGCCTATCGCCAATCCGGCCCACACGCCGAAGATCCCGTAAGGACTGACGATGCCCAGCAGCCAGGCAGCGGGCAGCCCCACCAGCCAGTAGCCGAACAGGGAAATGCGCAGCGGTCCCGCCGTATCGCCGATGCCGCGCAGGATGCCGTTGCCGATGTTCTGGCTGGCGTCGAACACCTGCAGGACGATGGCAATCAACAAACCGGTGGTGGCCAGGCGCACCGCATCCAGGTTGTTGGCGTGCTCGGTGCTGATAAACAGGCCGATGACCTGTTCGGGTAGCAACGCGTAAGGAATGGCAAACAGCAGCATGACCAGCACCCCAAGGCCCAGGCCCAGGCGCCCCAGTTGCCGCGCGCGCTGATACTGCCCGGTGCCGCAGGCCTCGCTGATATGGATCGAGGCGGCATGGGAGATGCCCGCAGAGAACATGAACACGATGTAGATGATCTGGTTAAGCACGGTCTGCGCCGCCAGCGCCTCCATACCCAGGGTGCCGATCAGCAGCGTCAGTACGCTGAAGAACCCGGCCTCGCTGGCATAGGTCCCGGCAATCGGCAGCCCGAGCTTCCACACGGCCTTGATCGCCGCCGGCGAAAAGCGCAAGTGCGCCAGCTTGAAATAACCGGCCAGGCGCCGATGGGTCAGTACCACCGCGAAAAACATCAGGAACGACAGCAGGAACACCACGGCGCTGGTGATTGCCACCCCCGCCAGCCCATAGGCCGGGACGCCGAACTTGCCGAACACCAGCACGTAGTTGAGCGCCGCCGTGAGGAAGATCGACACCAGGGTGATCGCCAGCAACGGCCCGGGGAATTTCAGGCCCACGGTAAAGTGGCGCAGCGCCTGGAACCACAGGCAAGGCAGCAGGCCGGGAGCAATGATCAGCAGGAAGTCCATGGCATTGGCCACCACGCTGGCATCCTGGCCCAGCCAGGTCAGCGGCTGGCGCAACCCCAGCAACACTGCCATAAACACCAGGCCGCTGACGGTCGCCCAGAACAGCCCCGCCACCAGCAACGCCCGCACCTGGGCTTCATCGCCCCGGGCATTGGCCTGGGCCACCAGGTTGCTGACGCCGGTGACCAGCCCGGTGCCGGTGGTGCGCAACTGGTTGAACAGCGCGATGGCCAGGCCACCGGCTGCCAGCTCCTTGGCACCCAGCATGCCGAGCACCACGATGTCGATGGTGGTCAGGGCCACATAGGCCAGGTTGGTCAGGATCAGGGGCAGCGCCAGCAACAGCAGAGCCCGGCTGTCGGCGCGCCAGGCGCCGGGTTGTGCGGCAGTCAGGCCGACCATAGTTGGACCCTCTGCCCACGGTTCTGCGTCAGGGCGCGGTCGGCCATCAAGCGCCCGAGGGCGACGTCGGTCACCACCATGCCGCTGTTGTAGGCGAACACCACATCGTCGGGATGGCGGCGTGCGGGTGCCAGGCCCAGGAGGATGTCCGGCAGCTCGGCGTCCACCGCGGGCAGGCTGCCGTCGGCGGCCGCCAGGTCGGCGCTGGTGACTTGCATCTGCGCGGTGTCGGTAGCAATGCGGTAGTCGGCGCCATGCAACACGTCGGCATCAATCCCATAGCCCACCAGCACCGCCACGGCGCCGGGCTTGAGCCAGGCACGCTGCACTTGCTGGCGCGCCGAAAGCCCGGCGACGCCAAGGATGATATCGGCCTCGCCAGCCGCCGCCGGCAGGTCATCGACCACCACCACATCGCGCAGCGGGTAGTGTTTGTGCAGGGTGTCTTGCACCGCGCGCAGGCCTTCAGCGTAGTGCCCGTAGACATACAAACGTTCCAGGTCCGGCATGGCCGCGAGCAACATGGGCAACGCCACCTGCCCCTGCACGCCGGTACCGACGACCAGGGCACTGCGGGCATTCGGGCAGGCGGCCCTGGCCATCAACGCCGAGGTGGCCGAGGTGCGCAACGGGCCGAGCTTGACCACGTCCATCAAGGCAATCGGGCGGCCGGTGCGGTCATCACACAGAAAGATAAACGAGTGGAACTGATAGGCATCGCGGGTGCGTTGCGGGTCATGCTCGTACACCACCTTGAAGCCCACGGTGTGGCTGGCGCCATCCCGGCCAACCATCGAGTAGCTGATGGAATGGCGGTCCATCGGTTCGACAATGGTCTTGAGCGGGTTCTGCGAGTCGCCATTGCGCAAGGCCTTGTACGCCTGCTCGACTACCTGCAGCACTTCACGGTAACTCACCCCCAGGTCTTCGAGCGCCGCCTGGGGCAGCACCCATAGGTCGGCGGGGGCAGCGGGTTTATTCAAACTGTTCACTCGAGGCTCCTTGTTGAGTGGCTTTACGATTAAGCCAGGCTGTCCAGCTTCCAGCGCAGGTGTGGGTTACGCAGCTCCAGCACCACTTTGTGTGGCAAGGGCGCTTCGTGAAAAGGCGACTCGTTGGAGTCCATCTGATAGCCGGCGGTATTGAGGTAGATAAGCAAGTCACCCGCCTGGATCGGGTAATCAAAGGCGACTTTGCGCCAGGTCAGCATGTCCGACTCCAGGCAGGTGGCCCCGCCAATACACGCGACAAACGGCGACCGCGGCCGTGGCGAGGCCGGCAACAGCAGCGGGTCGGGTAGAAATTCGCTGTTGAACCACTGTTCGGAGAGGTTGAAGCTGCTGCCCTGCACAGTGACCTGGGCATAACCATCACTGGCCGTGCGGTCCTTGACGCCCTGCACGCGGAACACGCTGATACCGGCCTGGTCGAGCAAGGCGCGGCCGGGTTCGATAATCAGCCGCACGCCGTGCTCGATGACCTTTTGCGCCAGGCTCAGGCCGGGGCTGACGGGCGTGGCGAGGATATCGTCAAGGGCCTCGGCCCCCGCGCGCAGCGCGCCGTAGGGATAGAAGCCGGCGAAGCCCTTGTCGTTGTGATAGCGCTCGGCGCAGTCCTCGGCCAGAAAGGCCTGCCACTGCTCCGGGTCGACATAGCGCACGGCAAAGCCACCGCCCAGGTTGACCGTGCGGCAGTTGTCCAGCTCGCTGGCCCGGCACAGGTCGACCAAGTGGCTGGCGACGTGTGCACGCTGGGCGGTGTCGTAGCCGCCCAGATGAAACGAGAAGCCTTGCAAGTCCAGATTCGCCGCGTGCTGGCGGCAGAACACCAGGGCCTGGTCGCACTCCCGTGGGTTGAGGCCGAAACGACTATGGGCCTGGCTGCTGGGGCAATAGCGCAACAACAGACGCGCACGTTGGCGCAGGGATAGCGCCAATTGCTGGATACGCAGCAGCTCCTCCAACGAGTCCACCGCCAGCAGGCATTGATGACTCAGGCCCAGCCCAAGCAGCTGATCGCTCTTACGTGGCCCGGACACGCCGATATCAGTGCCAGCCACCCCACCCGCCAAGGCCTTTTGCAACTCACCGACGCTGGCCACATCCACGCCAATCGCACACTGCGCGCAGGCCTGGATAAAACAGTTGGCCTTGTTGGCCTTTTTCGCAAACAACACGCTGCCACGCACCTGGGCCTGGGTAAAGCTGTGCTGGAAGGCTTCGACATTGGCGTGAAAAACCTGTGGGCATACCAGATGCAGCGGCGAGCCGAGGCCATCGACCAACTCGGTCAACGTGCCCGCGTGCCGCTCAAGCAGGCGCTCGACCCACAGGTGGCGCAGGCCGGGCAATGAACTGGAATACGTCATGGTTCTAGAACTCGAACTTGGCCGACAGGAACACTTCGCGCTCGCGCCCCACATCCAGCCCGCCCAGGTAATAGGCGCTAGCGTAGTAGTACTTGTTGGTCAGGTTCTTGCCGTGCAGGCGGTAGGTCACCGGGGTATCCGCCAGTTTCGAGCGGTAGCTGATACCGGCGTCGAGCAAGGTGTAGCTGGGGATGTAGCCGCTGTTCTGCGCATCCACCGGGCGGCTGCCGACATAGCTGAGGGTGCTGTCCAACGACAGGCCAGGCACAGCGGCCACGGTGTACAGGGCGCCGACCGCGCCTTTCCACTTGGGCACGTTCTCAGTGCGCTTGCCGTCCACGGTGACGTCATCCACATCTTCCATGCGCGTGGTCAGGTAGGCGGCGTTGGCGGTGAGGGTCAGGGCGTCGGTGACGCGATCGGACAGGGTCAGCTCGGCGCCACGGTGGTGGTATTCGCCATTGCTCACATAGGTATTGCTGGTGTTCAGGTAACTGGCCTTGCGCCGGATATCGAATACCGCCAGGCCCAGGTTCAGGCGATCGTTAAGGTCCAGCTTCAGGCCCACCTCATATTGCTGGGACTCGATGGCGTCGGTGGGCTGGTTGGCGTTGGTCGCGTGTTGGGGGGCGTAGTCGCCTTTTTCAAAGCCTTTGGAGTAGCTGACGTAGGTCATCACGCTGTCCCAGGGCCGGTAGATCAGCGCAGCGCTGGGCACGAACACGTCGTGGCTCTGCGAAGGCGCGGTGGCTGAGAGTTTATCCGCGCGGTACCAGATGTAACGCCCGCCTACCATCACCTGGAACTGTTCGGTAAGGGAAATCAGGTCGCTGGCGAAAACCGAGGTCTCCTTGATGGAGGACACAAAGTCAGTGGGCTGTTCCGAGCCGAAGTGCCACTTGGGCGGGTTGACCGGGTGACGGATATTACCCACCGAGACATCGCCAATGCCGATGCCTGGAGTGCCACTGTCGACCAAATCCCAGAACGGGCTGACGTCCTTGAACTGCTTGTAGCCGGTGCCGAAGAACACGTCGTGATAGATGTTGCCGGTGGCGAACTTGCCGGCCAGGTACGACTGCAGCGACCAGGTGCTGAACACTTCGCCACGGGACACGTAAAAGTCGGCCGAGCCGATATCGCCGTTGGGCTTGATCCCGAACAGGTCGTTATAGCCGCCGTGGCGCTCGACCCGCGAGTAGTTGCCCTGGGTCACGGAGGTCCAGTTGTCATCCAGCTCGTACTCGAACTTGGCGTCGAGGTTGGCGCCTTCGGTCTGGTGACGGAACCAGGAGCCGGTCAATAGATCGCGGCGATTGACCTTGGGTGGCAGCACGTAGCTGGACGGGTCCAGAGGGTTAGCGCGGCCGCTCTGGTCGGCACGCAGCAATGGGTCGGCGACCGTGGACTTGCGCGACCAGTCGGCGTTCAACTGCAACAGGGCGCGGTCGCTCAGACGGAAGTCGGTGGCCAGGCCGATAAACTTGCGTTCCATGTCGCGGGCGTGATCGAAGTCGCCGTTTTTCTCGTAGCCGGCATTCAGGCGATAACCAAAGGCGCCGTCGTTGAATGAATCGCTGGTATCAATCGCCACGTAGCGGCCGAGCAACGACGAGCCTTGCACGCTGACATTGAGCAGTGGCTCCAGGGTCGGGCGCTTGAGGATGTAGTTGATGGTGCCGCCCGGCGAGTTGAAACCGTAGAGGAAACCCGATGGGCCCTTGAGCACGTCGATGCGCTCGACGTTTTCCAGGGGTACGTCGTGGTGCGGGGCCAGGGTCAGGCCATCGCGGCGGATGGTGTTGAAGTTGTCCATGGCAAAGCCGCGCAGGCGGAAGTTGTCAAAGCCGCTGCCGCCCGACGAACTGAGCACCGAGGGGTCGAGGCTCAGCACATCCACGGCGGTGCGCGCGGAGCTGTCGGCGATGGTCTTGTTGGAATAACTCTGGATGGCCAGGGGGATTTCCATGGCGTCCTTGGCGCCGAAGCCACCGGCATTCACTTCCAGGGCCTTGTTCAGCGGCGCGCTGACTCGTATGGCTTCAAGCTCGGTGACCGATTCTTCGCGATCTTGCGCTGCAGCAGCAGGTAGGCCGGTGAGCGACGACACCAAGCCCACCGCCAAAAATGTGGGAAACCGCGGAGCTATCCCGTGCAACTGGTTCATCTGCAATCCCTTGAGCCGAAAATAAGCGGGGCGATCTCAAGCGCGACAACGCCTGAGAATCGTTATCAAGAGATACAATATAACGTTTCTTTTAAACTCACAATCGCACGATCATTCAATACTTGCTGCCGCGCTGCATTTAAGGTCTGGCCTTTCCCGGATCAACAGAGATAACGGACATGCCCTCCTATACCGCCATCAACTTTGCGCACAAATACAGCCTGTTCAGCGAGCAATGGACACCCAAGGTCGTCGCACAGATGAACGACTACCAATTCAAGGTGGTGAAGATCGAAGGGGATTTTGTCTGGCACAGCCACGCGGACACCGACGAGACCTTTATCGTCCTCGAGGGCGCGCTGCGCATTGATTTTCGCGATGGCGCGGTACAGCTCGGGGCTGGCGAGATGTTCGTGGTGCCCAAGGGCATCGAGCACAAACCGTATGCCGAGGGCGAGGTAAAGCTGCTGCTGGTCGAACCCTGCGGCGTGTTGAACACTGGCGATCAGGGCGGCGAACGGACCCAGCGCAATGATGTGTGGATCTAGATCACCACGTTGCGGATAAAGCGCACCGCCACTGGCCCGTCATTGCGATAGGCATGGGGCTGATGGCTGGGGAACATAAAGAACTCGCCAGCGGCGATGGTGGTTTCGACGTCACCCACCACCAGGGTCAGGCTACCCTCGAACACGAACAACTGTTCGCTCCAGCCTTCCAGGTCGGGATCCGGGCAATAGCGGTCGCCAGGCTCCAGGCGCCACTCCCACAGTTCCACCTCCCGCCGGGCGGTGGCCTTGGCCAGTAACACGGCCTTGCTGCCATCTATTTCACCGGCCCAGGCCAGTTCGTTGATGCGGCTGTGGTCACGGGCGTCAGGGGCCTGGATCAGGTCGCTGAAGGCCACGTCCAGGGCTTCGGCCACGCGGTCCAGGGTGGACAGGCTGACGTTCTTTTCACCGGCCTCGATGGCCACCAGCATGCGCCGGCTGACCCCGGACTTTTCCGCCAGGGCTGTCTGGCTCAGTTCGGCCGCATGGCGCAGGCGTCGAACGTTCTGGCTGACGTGCTGCAGGACCGAGGCCCGTTGCGGATTTTCTTTGTGCACTATATTGCTCACTCGGTGGGGTTGCGCAGTATACTGCCCAGCTGCGGCGCATTGTGCGTTCCGCGCCCTTCCTGTGCAAGACCAGAGCCGCCATGACCACCTCGACCGCCTCCCCGCTGTTTTCCCGCTTCAGCAAAGCCGAATGCGTGCTGGTGCTGATCACCATGATCTGGGGCGGTACGTTTATCCTGGTGCAACACGCCATGACCGTCAGCGGGCCGATGTTCTTCGTCGGCTTGCGTTTTGCCGCAGCGGCGCTGGTGGTCGGCCTGTTTTCCTGGCGCAACCTGCGCAGCCTGACCCTGTTCGAGCTCAAGGCGGGCGCCTTTATCGGCACGGCGATCATGTTTGGCTACGGCCTGCAAACCATTGGTCTGCAGACCATCCTCAGCAGCCAGTCGGCGTTTATCACCGCGCTCTACGTGCCGTTTGTGCCGCTGCTGCAGTGGCTGGTGCTGGGGCGACGCCCGGGGTTGATGCCAAGCATCGGCATTATGCTGGCCTTCGCCGGCCTGATGCTGCTGACCGGCCCGGCCGGCGCATCACTGAATTTCAGCCCCGGGGAAATCGCCACGTTGATCGGCGCGATTGCGATTGCCGCCGAAATCATCCTGATCAGCGCTTATGCGGGCCAGGTGGATGTACGCCGGGTGACCGTGGTGCAACTGGCCACCGCCTCGCTGCTGTCGTTCCTGCTGGTAGTGCCCACCGGCGAGGCATTGCCGGGCTTTTCCTGGGTGTTGCTGTTCAGCGCCGTCGGCCTGGGCTTGACCAGTGCGGTGATCCAATTGGCGATGAACTGGGCGCAGAAAAGCGTCTCGCCGACCCGTGCCACCCTGATTTATGCCGGCGAGCCGGTGTGGGCCGGGGTGATCGGACGGATTGCCGGTGAGCGCTTCCCGCCGATGGCCATGGTGGGGGCGGTGTTGATTGTGGCGGCGGTGATTGTCAGTGAGATCAAGGCGCGAGAGCGAAAGCCCGTCTCCCTGTAGGAGCCCGCACCTACACCACGACAGATAGGCATTTACGGTCCATCTTGTAGGATCCTGCCACAGGTTGCCGTTTGGTAATCCGGTTTCCGGCACGTATGATGCATCCCAAACCACCGCAGATTAGAAGCCTATGTCCCTGATAGTTCTACTGCTTCTGCCTTTTATCGGCAGCTGTCTGGCGGCCTTGCTGCCGCACAACGCACGTAATACTGAATCCCTGCTGGCCGGCCTTGTGGCCCTGGTCGGTACTGTACAAGTCGCCCTGCTCTACCCCCAGATCGCCGACGGTGGCGTGATCCGCGAAGAATTCTCCTGGGTGCCCGGCCTGGGCCTGGACTTCGTGTTGCGCATGGATGGCTTTGCCTGGTTGTTCTCGATGCTGGTGTTGGGCATCGGTAGCCTGGTGTCTTTGTACGCCCGTTATTACATGTCGCCGAATGACCCGGTGCCGCGTTTCTTTGCGTTTTTCCTGGCGTTCATGGGCGCGATGCTCGGGTTGGTGATCTCCGGCAACCTGATCCAGATTGTGTTTTTCTGGGAACTGACCAGCCTGTTCTCGTTCCTGCTGATCGGCTATTGGCACCACCGTTCCGATGCGCGCCGGGGTGCCTACATGGCGCTGATGGTCACCGGTGCGGGTGGTTTGTGCCTGCTGGCGGGGGTCATGCTGCTCGGCCATGTCGTCGGCAGTTACGATCTGGACCAGGTGCTCGCCGCCGGTGACCAGATCCGTGCCCACTCCCTCTACCCCGTCCTGTTGACGCTGATCCTGATCGGCGCCCTGAGCAAAAGCGCGCAATTCCCCTTCCACTTCTGGCTCCCCCACGCCATGGCTGCACCGACCCCCGTGTCGGCCTACCTGCATTCGGCCACGATGGTGAAAGCCGGCGTGTTCCTGCTGGCCCGCCTGTGGCCCTCGCTGTCGGGTAGCGAAGAGTGGTTCTGGATGGTCGGCGGTGCCGGCGCCCTGACCCTGTTGCTCGGCGCGTATTGCGCGATGTTCCAGAACGACCTCAAGGGCCTGTTGGCCTACTCCACCATCAGCCACCTGGGCCTGATCACCCTGCTACTGGGCCTCAACAGCCCGTTGGCCGCCGTCGCGGCCGTGTTCCATATCCTTAACCACGCCACGTTCAAGGCCTCGCTGTTCATGGCCGCCGGCATCATCGACCACGAAAGCGGCACCCGTGATATCCGCAAGCTCAGCGGCCTGGTGCGCCTGATCCCGTTTACCGCGACCCTGGCCATGGTTGCCAGCGCCTCCATGGCCGGGGTGCCGTTGCTCAACGGTTTCCTGTCCAAAGAGATGTTCTTCGCCGAAACCGTGTTTATCTCCTCGACCCAGTGGGTAGAAATCGCCCTGCCGGTGATTGCGACCATCGCCGGCACCTTCAGCGTGGCCTATGCCTTGCGCTTCACCGTGGATGTATTCTTCGGCCCGGCCGCCACCGACCTGCCGCACACGCCCCACGAACCGCCACGCTGGATGCGTGCGCCGGTCGAGCTGCTGGTGTTTACCTGCCTGCTGGTGGGGATCTTCCCGGCCCAGGTGGTGGGCTCGATCCTCGCCGCCGCTGCCCTGCCGGTGGTCGGCGGCGTGTTGCCCGAGTACAGCCTGGCGATCTGGCACGGCTGGAACGCGCCGATGATCATGAGTCTGGTGGCCATGACCGGCGGTGTGGTCCTGTACCTGCTGCTGCGCAAGCAACTCAAGCGCGGGCGCTTCAAGTACCCGCCGATCATCAGCTACTTCAACGGCAAGCGCATGTTCGAGCGCTGCCTGGTGGTGATGATGCGTGGCGTGCGCAAGATCGAGAAACACATCAGCACCAAGCGCCTGCAGACCCAGTTGTTCCTACTGGTGCTGGTGGCGGTGATTGCCGGGATGATCCCCATGCTGGGCAGCAGCCTGAGCTGGGGCGACCGGCCGAAAATCCCGGGTTCCATCGTGTTCGTCACCCTGTGGCTGTTGGCGATCGCCTGCGCCCTGGGCGCCGCCTGGCAAGCCAAGTACCACCGGCTGGCAGCCCTGACCATGGTCAGCGTGTGCGGCCTGATGACCTGCGTGACTTTTGTCTGGTTCTCCGCACCGGACCTGGCATTGACGCAACTGGTGGTCGAGGTGGTGACGACGGTCCTGATCCTCCTGGGCCTGCGCTGGCTGCCACGGCGGATCGAAGAAGTCTCGCCACTCCCGAGTTCGTTGCGCAAGGCGCGCATCCGACGCTTGCGCGACTTGCTGCTGTCGACCGTGGTCGGTGGCGGCATGGCGCTGCTGTCTTACGCGATGCTGACGCGCCAGACCCCCAACGATATTTCCTCGTTCTACCTCAGCCGCGCCCTGCCTGAAGGCGGCGGCAGCAATGTGGTGAATGTGATGCTCGTCGACTTCCGGGGCTTCGATACCCTGGGCGAGATCACTGTGCTGGGCGCCGTAGCCCTGACCGTCTATGCGCTGCTACGCCGCTTCCGTCCGCCCAAGGAAAGCGAGCAACTGCCCGCGCAACAGCGGCTGTTGGCGCCGGACGTGGACACCGATCTGGTCAACCCACGCCAGGCCAGCGACACCGCCCTGGGCTTTATGATGGTGCCCGCGGTGCTGGTGCGCCTGCTGCTGCCGATTGCCCTGGTGGTGTCGTTCTACCTGTTTATGCGCGGCCACAACCAGCCGGGCGGCGGCTTTGTCGCCGGGCTGGTGATGTCGGTGGCGTTTATCCTGCAATACATGGTCGCCGGTACCCAGTGGGTCGAGGCGCAGATGAACCTGCGGCCGATGCGCTGGATGGGCTTTGGCTTGCTGTCGGCGACACTGACCGGACTGGGGGCGCTGTTCTTCGGCTACCCGTTCCTCACCACCCACACCCTGCACTTGAGCTTGCCGGTGCTGGGCGACATCCATATCGCCAGCGCGCTGTTCTTCGACGTCGGCGTGTACGCCATGGTGGTCGGCTCGACCCTGCTGATGCTCACCGCCCTCGGCCACCAATCGGTACGGGCCCATAAACCCGGCAACCAGGCGAAAGCCGCCGCCACGCCACCACAAGGAGCTGCTGCCTGATGGAAGAAGTCATCGCAATTGCCATTGGGGTCCTGGCGGCCTCCGGCGTCTGGCTGGTGCTGCGGCCACGGACGTTCCAGGTGGTGATGGGCCTGTGCCTGTTGTCCTATGGGGTCAACCTGTTCATCTTCAGCATGGGCAGCCTGTTTATCGGCAAGGAGCCGATCATCAAGGACGGTGTGCCCCAGGACCTGCTCAATTACACCGATCCCCTGCCCCAGGCCCTGGTGCTGACGGCGATTGTGATCAGCTTCGCCATGACCGCGCTGTTCCTGGTGGTGCTGCTGGCGTCCCGAGGCCTGACCGGCACTGACCATGTGGACGGCCGGGAGCCCAAGGAATGAGCTGGATGAACCAACTGATCATCGCGCCGATCCTGCTGCCGCTGCTGACCGCTGCGCTGATGATGATGCTGGGCGAGAAACACCGCCCGCTCAAGGCCAAGATCAACCTGCTGTCGAGCATGACCGGCCTGGGCATCGCGATGTTGATGCTGTACTGGACGCAAAAAGGCGGCCCTGCCTCCATTGGCGTGTACCTGCCGGGCAACTGGCAAGTGCCGTTTGGCATCGTGCTGGTGGTGGACCAGTTGTCGGCCCTGATGCTGGTGCTCACCGGGATCATCGGCGTCAGCGCCCTGCTGTTCGCCATGGCCCGTTGGGACCGCGCCGGCACCAGCTTCCATGCGTTGTTCCAGATCCAGTTGATGGGCCTCTACGGGGCCTTCCTCACCGCCGACCTGTTCAACCTGTTCGTGTTCTTCGAGGTGCTGCTGGCTGCGTCCTACGGCCTGATGCTGCACGGTTCGGGCCGGGCGCGGGTGTCGTCGGGGCTGCATTACGTCTCGATCAACCTGCTGGCTTCATCGCTGTTCCTGATTGGCGCGGCGCTGATCTACGGGGTCACCGGCACCCTGAATTTCGCTGACCTGGCGCTGAAGATCCCGCTGGTGCCAGAAGCCGATCGCGGTCTGCTGCATGCCGGCGCGGCGATCCTCGCCACGGCGTTCCTGGCCAAGGCCGGGATGTGGCCGCTGAATTTCTGGCTGGCGCCGGCTTACTCCTCGGCCAGTGCGCCGGTGGCGGCGATGTTTGCGATCATGACCAAGGTCGGCGTGTACACCGTGTTGCGCCTGTGGACCCTGCTGTTTTCCGGGCAGGCCGGCGCCTCGGCGCTGTTTGGCGGTGACTGGCTGGTGTACGGCGGCATGGCCACCATCCTCTGCGCCGCCCTGGCGATGCTTGCCGCCCAACGCCTGGAGCGCATGGCCAGCCTGAGTATCCTGGTCTCGGCCGGCATCCTCCTGTCGGCGGTGGGTTTTGCCCAGCCCAACCTGACCGCCGGCGCGCTGTTTTACCTGGTCAGCTCGACCCTGGCCCTGAGCGCGCTGTTCCTGCTGGCGGAACTGATCGAACGCTCGCGCTCGGCCAATGAGCTACCTCTGGACGATGAAATCGAAGTGTTGCCACCGCCGGTGGAATCCCTGCATCCACCCAGGGGCACCAACCTCGACGATGAGCAAAAGGCCGTAGTCGGCCAGGTCATCCCGTGGACCATGGCCTTCCTCGGCCTGAGCTTTATAGCCTGCGCCCTGCTGATCATCGGCATGCCGCCGCTGTCAGGCTTTATCGGCAAGCTCAGCCTGCTCAGTGCGCTGGTCAACCCCCTGGGCCTGGGCCATGCCGTGACGGAGCCGATCCGCCCGGCAGCCTGGGGCCTGTTCGCGCTGCTGATCTTCTCGGGCCTGGCCTCGCTGATCGCCTTTGCGCGGCTGGGCATCCAGCGCTTCTGGACCCCGGAAGAACGGCCTTCGCCGCTGCTGCGCCGCTTTGAGTGCATACCGATCTTCGTCTTGCTCGGCCTGGCGATTGGCCTGACCTTCAAGGCAGAAATGCTCATGCGCTTTACCCAGGACACCGCCAACAGCCTGAACAACCCCGAGCACTACGTGATGGCCGTCATGGCCACCCGCCCGGTGCCGGGCCCGCAAGCCCAGGCCGCCGCCGTGGAGGTGCGGCCATGAAACGCCTGTTTCCTGCCCCGTGGCTGTCATTGGCACTGTGGGTGCTGTGGCTGGTGCTGAACCTGTCGATCAGCCCCGGCAACCTGCTGCTGGGGGCGATCCTTGGCTTCCTCGCACCGCTGATGATGGCGCCGCTGCGCCCGCTGCCGGTACGGATCCGTCGCCCAGGGGTGATCATTCGCCTGTTCTTCCTGGTCGGCCGCGATGTCTTCATCTCCAACCTGCACGTGGCCTGGGGCGTCTTGACCTGCGGCTCGCGGCCGCCGCGCTCGCGCTTTGTAAAAATCCCCCTGGACCTGCGCGACGCCAACGGCCTGGCTGTGCTGTCGATGATCACCAGCGTGACCCCCGGTACCGTGTGGTCGGAACTGGCCCTGGACCGTAGCATCCTGTTGCTGCACGTGTTCGACCTGGATGACGACGCGCAGTTTATCGAGCACTTCAAGCAGGCCTACGAGCGGCCCCTGATGGAGATCTTCGAATGAGTGCCCTGCTCGCCAATGCGATCCTGCTCAGCCTGTTCCTGTTTTCCCTGGCCATGGTCCTGACCCTGGTGCGCCTGTTCAAGGGTCCTTCGGCCCAGGACCGGGTCCTGGCCCTGGATTACCTGTATATCCTGGCCATGTTGATGATGTTGGTGCTGGGCATACGCTATGCCAGTGACACCTACTTCGAAGCGGCACTGTTGATTGCGCTATTCGGCTTTGTCGGCTCGTTTGCCTTGGCCAAATTCCTGCTGCGTGGGGAGGTGATCGAATGATCAATGTCAGTGAACTGCCACTGTGGGTAGAAATCCTCGTGGCGATCCTGCTGGTGCTCAGCAGCCTGTTTGCGCTGATTGGCGCGCTAGGCCTGTTGCGCATGAAGGATTTTTTCCAGCGCATGCACCCGCCTGCACTGGCCTCGACCCTGGGCGCCTGGTGCGTGGCGCTGGCGTCGATTATCTACTTCTCGACCCTCAAGTCCGGGCCGGTGCTGCATGGCTGGCTGATCCCGATCCTGCTGTCGATCACCGTACCGGTGACCACCTTGTTGCTGGCGCGCACGTCGCTGTTCCGCAAGCGCATGGCGGGGGAAAATGTACCGGCCGAGGTCAGCAGCCGCAGGACTGACAGCGGTAGCTGATCCCTCTGAATATACGCGCCAAACAATGTGGGAGCGGGCTTGCTCGCTCCCACATTTGGCCCTGCATACCGTCAATCAGGCCCAGGCCACGACCAACAGCCCAGTCCCCAGCATCAGGCACAGCGGCGAATAGAAAAACGTATCCAGCCGCGCAAACCGCGACCCGCCGACTTTCTTGAAGAACCCCACCAGCTCCGAATCACCAATCGCCCGCGCAAACATGATCAAGGCAATCGCGCTGATCCCCCACTGCAGGGCCTGATGCCCCACCGGCTGGAAAAACAGCCCCGCCCGCAGGCTTACCAACAAGGCAATCAGCACCAACCCCACCGCCACCAGGAAGGTGCCCAGCGCTGACGGTTTGAACGCCGGTCGCGGCCCGCTGGCGAACTCGCCGGGCAGTTGCGGGATCGCCGCCGTACTGCCTAGCTTGCCGCCTGCGGCCCAGTACACATGGACCATGCTGATAAACGTAAAGACCCCGACGACCCACCTCGCAATAACAAAGCTCATGGCTGGACACCCCTGGAAAAGTGCGAAAGAGGATAGTCCCTTTCAGATTTTTTGCAGGGATTTTGTCGTCTGATGCTAAAGTGCCGGCCCATGAAACTCGCCCGTGCCGACCGCTCGTTGATTGCCTGGATGCTCTATGGCTGCGTCCTGTTCAACGTGTTCGCCTGCAGTATTGGTCATGGGCAAATGGTCGGCATGCAGCTCAACGGCATTGGCGGCCAGTTCTGTACGGTAGACCCACGCACCCAGGCGCCAGCCCCCGTCAATACGGGCGATGAGTCGCTGCCCACGCTGTCCAAGGCCTTCGGTTGCCCGCTGTGTTCCACCGGCGGCATGGGCCCGGCGCTGAACTCCAGCCTTAACGTCGCGGTCCTTCCCCAGCCCCATGCGCCACCTCCGGCGGTGGTGCTCACCGCTGACATTCCCACCCGTTTTACCTGGCCTGCGGCTAATCCGCGCGCCCCGCCCGCCTACGCCTGATACCTGCGCTTTTTGATCCGCACACCGCGCAGCTTCCCCCCGGAAGCGCGGACGGCTGTGCGCTGCTTCCAAGCCCTGCTTTTCAGGATTTACCGATGAAACATTTACCTCTACTGGCGGGCCTGTTCGGCTGCCTGCCTTTCAGCGCCTGGGCCCTTGAGCTGGCCCCCACCACCATTGACGGCGCCGCCACCAACGAGCCTGGCCTGGCCCTGGACCAATCCAGCGGCATGGCCTCGCGCCTGGGCCTAAGCGTGCGGGAAACCCCGGCTTCGATCAGCATCGCCGACCGCCACGATATCGAACGCCGTGGCGCCAAAACCTTCCAGGATGCGGCCAACACCCTGCCTGGGGTCAACGCCAGTGCGCCGCCGGGGTTTGGCGGGTTTATCTCCTACCGGGGCTTTACCAGCAGCCAGATCACCCAGATGTTCAACGGCATCAACGTCGCCAGTGGCCTGGCGCGACCGGTGGATGCCTGGATTTATGACCGGGTGGAACTGGTGGGCGGCCCCTCCTCGCTGATCAACGGTGCCGGCTCCGTGGGCGGTTCGCTGAACTACGTGACCAAGCTGGCCAACCGCGAAGAACAGGCCGTCGAAGGCCAGATCAACTACGGCAGCTACGACACCACCGGCATCGCCCTGGGCCTCAACCACGCCCTAACCGAGCCCGGCGCCGAGGTCCAGCACTATGCGCGCCTGGATGTCAGCCGCAACACCAACCACACCCATATCGACCGCCAGCAACGGGAGTCCTGGAGCGTGGCGTTTTCCCTGCTCAGCGACCTGACGCCCAACCTGTCCCACACTCTGGCCCTGGAATACCAGGACGAACACGAAGACAGCCCGTACTGGGGCACCCCGGTGCTCAACCCCAAGGCCGGCGAGCTGAAGATCGACAAGCACAACCGTTTCAACAACTACAACGTCGCCGATGGCCGCTACGAACAACGCACGATCTGGGCCCGCTCGATCATCGACTATCGGATCAACGACAGCACCACCCTGCGCAACACCCTCTACCACCTGGACAGCCAGCGCGACTACCGCAACCTGGAGACCTACCAGTACAGCCCAGACAACCGCGTGGTGAACCGTTCGACGGCCTATCAGGTACGGCATCAGGGCGAACAGAACGGCAACCAGTTCGAGCTGCGCCATGACAGCAGTGTGTTCGGCCTGGCCACTACCTGGTCCGGCGGTTTCGAATACAAGGTCAACAGCACCACCAACAGCCCGTTGAACGTATCCCCCAAGAACGCGGTGGACCCCAACCACTACGATCCGGGGCATTTCTACGACCTGCCCGGCACCCGGCCCGGCTTTATCAAGGACAAGACCACCGACGTGACGACCAAGGCGCTGTTTGTCGAAAACCGCCTGGGCCTGACCGACACGCTGTCGCTGCTGACCGGCCTGCGTTATGACGCCATCGATCTGGACGTGACCAGCCACCGCGACAACCTGGGTAACGTCAAGCGCCGTTGGGAGCCGGTCACCGGGCGGGTGGGCCTGACCTACCAGTTCATCCCGTCGGCCAATGTCTACGTGCAATACAGCACCGCCGCCGAACAGCCCACCAGCACCACCCAGGTGTTTGATGTCTCCACCGGCAAGCAATGGGAAGTGGGTAGCAAGTTCGATTATCTGGACGGGCGTGGTTCAGCCACCGTGGCCGCTTACCACATCGAGCGCAAAGACTTTGCCGTGACCGATCCACAAGACCCCACCCGCAGCATTGCGGTGGGTGCGCAGTCGTCCAAGGGCATCGAGCTGGCCAGCTCATTGCGCATCACCCCCAAGCTATTGGCGGAAGGCAACTTCGCCTGGGTCGACGCGCAATACGATGACTTCAACGAGAAAACCGCCAGCGGCGCAGTGGTGTCGCGCAAGGGCAATACACCGACCAACGTACCGAAACGGGTGGGCAACCTGTGGCTGACCTATGACATCGCCCCCGCCTGGCAAGGTGGCGTAGACGCGCGGTACGTGGCGCAGGTGTATGCCGACAATGCCAATACCCTGACGGTGCCGGCGTATACCCTGTTTGGCACGTTCCTGACCTATAAGGTCGATCAACACACCTCGGTGACGGGCCGGGTGCGCAACCTGACCAATGAGGTGTATGCGCAGTTTGCCCATGTGTCGCCAGCGTATTACCTGGGCTCGCCGCGCACCTTTGAATTGGCCGTGCAGACCCAGTTCTAAGGCTGGAATGCAGTTAAAACTGTGGGAGCGGGCTTGCCCGCGATGGCTGAGTGTCAGTCAATACATTGGCTGCCGAACCACCGCTATCGCGGGCAAGCCCGCTTGTATGGTTAGACTTGTAGGGGTGGTGGGACTAAAAGCCAGCATCTGACTCTAGCCAGTACAGACCGTGGGAGACTTCGTCCCACCCCTTCACCAAAGCGCCGATAAGGAATGCATCGGCCATGACCGACGATAGAAGCAAGCCAGCGCAACGGTGAAGCCCCGACAAGCCCGTAAACCCTAACCCGGAGCTTTTCTCATGGCAATG